>DASYRE010000058.1 GCA_036004685.1 Candidatus Polarisedimenticolia bacterium
AGCCGCGTCGGCGCCATCCGCAACGCCCAGCAGGGCTACTTCAACATCGAGGACCGCGACCCCTTCTCCCCCGAGTTCAAGAAGATCCGCGTCGTCACCACCGTCCAGTATTTCCTGAAAGACTGAGCCGCCTCGTTTTCAAAGGCGACCCACGGGGAGGCTGCTAAAAAGCTTCAGGCATCAGTGTGCTCGAAAAGTTAGAGCGCCACCTTGGCGCTGCTCGGTGACTCGGAAAGGATCCGCCCGAGTCGCCGCTCTATCGATACAGATCGCCCTGGAGGTATTTCAGGCCCGAGTCGACGATCACGGTGACGACGCGCTTGCCGGGGCCGAGCTGCTTCGCGAGGCGCTGGGCAGCCCAGACGTTGGCACCGCTCGTGATCCCGCCGAAGATCCCTTCTTCTTTCGCCAGGCGCCGCGCGGTCGCCTGGGCGTCGTCGTCGGTGACCGCGATGATCTCGTCGGCCAGATCGAGCCGGCAGATCTTCGGGACGAAGCCGGGGCCGATGCCTTCCTGGCGATGCCCACCGGGCTTTCCTTCTCCCGAGAGCGCCCGTGACGTGGCCGGCTCGGTGGCGGCGCAGCGGATCGCGGGGAGGCGCTCCTTGAGCCTCTCGGCGTTCCCGGAGAAGCAGCCTCCCGTCCCGACGCCCATCACAAACGCGTCGACTTTCCCTCCGAGCGCTTCCAGGATCTCGTCGGCCATCGCGTGGTAGGCGGCGCGATTGTCGGTGTTGTTGAACTGATCGGTCCAGAAGGTCTGCGGCTCGGCGGCGAGCTCCCGGACACGCCCAATCAGAGTCTGGATGAGCTCCGGGGTGATTCTCCGGTTCTCGCTCTTGACGATGAGCAGCTCCGCCCCGAAGGCCCGCATCGTCTGCAGCTTCTCCTCCGCGAAGGCGTCCGAGGAGGCGAAGAGCGCCCGGTAGCCTTTCGCCGCGCACACCATCGCCAGCGAGCTTCCGGTGCTGCCGCCGGTGTAATCGATGACCCGGCTGCCGGGCTCGAGCTCCCCGCGGCGCTCCGCCCCTTCCACCATCGACAGCGCCATCCGATCCTTCATGCTACCGGTCGGGTTCGCGCCCTCCCACTTCACGTAGATCTCGGCCCCGTCGCGCGCCGGGAGGCGCTCGAGGCGGATCAGAGGAGTCCTGCCGATCGATCCAAGCATGTTCCTTAGGGCGTTTCGTTCCGGGGTCATCGTTCCTCCTCTTGATCCTGGGTGCGGGTTCAGGGGGGCGTGTCGAGCTCCGCCAGAAGCGATTCCAGATCGAGCGGGTCGGTCTTCATGTTCACGGCTCCGCCGGCGCCGCGCGGCCATTCGTCGCGCGGCCGATCCCGGTACAGCTCCAGCCCGTTGCCGTCGGGATCGCGCAGATAGAGCGCCTCGCTGACGCCATGGTCGCTGGCGCCTTCGAGCGGAACGCCGGCGGCGAGCAGGCGCCGCAGGGCGTCGGCCAGGGATCGCCGATCGGGATAGCGGATGGCCACGTGGTAGAGTCCCGTCGATCGCCGCGGCGGCGGCGAGCCGCCCTGGCTCTCCCAGACGTTCATCCCGATGTGGTGGTGATAGCCTCCGGCCGAGACGAAAGCGGCCGAGTCGCCGTAGCGCTGCGTCAGCTCGAACCCCAGAACGTCGCGATAGAAGGAGAGCGCCCGCTCGAGGTCGGCCACCTTCAAGTGGACGTGCCCGATGTCGACTCGAGGGTCGATCGGCTCGGTGTTGGCCATCGCCATGCCCTCCGGAGAGGGAGCCCGCCCCAGGGACGGGCGGCTTACGTCTTCGGCGCCAGGTCTTTTCCCTCTTCCTTGCTGTCCGAATCGTCGGTGTTGAATATCAGCCGCGCGATCTTCCACGATCCCGGCGCCTCCCGCTTCAGGATCCAGAGGTACCTCACCCAGACCTCGATCTCCTCCCGCGTCACGGGATCGGTCGTGACGAGCGTCACGTCGATCCGCTCGAAGGCCCAGTCGGAGAGGATTCGGTCCTCCTGCACGTCGAACTCGAGCGTCGAAGGGTTTTCCTCCAGGATGTCGTTGAAGTAGGCGGCGATCTCTTCCTTCCCCTCGCAGGTCGCCTCTTCGGCCGGGATGAGGACGGCGTCCTCGGTGAAAAGCTCCATGAGCCGGTCGATGTTCCCCTCGTTGTGCGCCTTGAGGAAGCTCTCCCGGAGCTTCGCGATCGCCTCCACCTCGGCCGCATCGGGCTTCGCGGCGGCGGCCTTCGCGGGAGTCGCCTCCTTGCGGCAGGCGGGGATCAGGAGGCAGAAAGCCAAGGCGAGACTCGCGAGGAAGAGAGGGTGGAAACGGGCGGGCATCTCGGGTTTCATCCACTTGGCCGAACGGCCGTCGATCTCCATCGTTCCTCCTGTCGGCGCCGAGAGGGTGTGCCCAGGCCGGCCGGCTCGCGAAATCTGGCTCTCGGGCGCCAGCGCCTCGAGAATCGAGGCAAATTGCCCCCGCCTTCCAGACTGCAGCCACCTACCGCCGGCGGCCCCGCCGGCCGCGGCATCAGTCCAAGCACCCTCTTTGGGGCGGGAACAGAGTCCTTTCCGGCGGCACGACTCCCGGAGGATAACACGGCCGAACCCGGGGTCAATTCCCGGACTTCCCCCCGGAAGGTATGGTAGTGTTCGCCGTGACCATGCATGTCTCGTCGACGCTGCCTTCCGGAAGTTCGCCAGGGGATGGGCCCGATCCGCTGCATCCTCACCCGCCTCTGAAGCGATACTACGCGAGCGAAGAGGAGCGGCGGAAGCGCGTCAGCCGGTGGTTCGACCAGGCCGCGGCGCACTACAACTTCATCACGCAGGCGATGAGCCTCGGCTCGGGGCATCGCTACCGGAAGCGGGCGCTGGCGCGCGCCGGCCTGGCGCGCGGCATGAAAGTCCTGGACGTCGCCTGCGGGACGGGCATCCTCTCCTCGCACGCCCAACGGATCGTCGGAGAGGAGGGTCTCGTGGTCGGCCTCGATCTCAGCGCCGGCATGCTCCGGCAGGCGCGGCGAGGCGGCGTGCGCCACCTCGCCCAGGGCGACGCCGAGCTGCTTCCGGTGGCGAGCGGGCAGTTCGACTTCCTCGACATGGGCTACGCGCTGCGCCACGTCGCCGACCTGCGCGCCACGTTTCAAGAGTTCCGGCGCGTGCTGAAGCCCGGGGGAAAAATCCTGATCCTGGAAATCACGCCGCCCCGCTCCCGCTTCCGGCTCGGCCTGGTGCGCCTCTGCCTCGGACGGGTGGTCCCGATGATCGCCCTGCTGGTGGGCGGCGGGCGGGGATCGCAGGAGCTGATGAAGTACTACTGGGACACCATCGAGACTTGCGTCGCGCCGCCGGTCATCCTCGCGGCGCTTCGGGAAGCGGGCTTCTCGAGCGCCGAGCGGCACGTGGAGCTGGGCATCTTCAGCGAGTACCTGGCGGCAAGCTGAGCGTCGCCTCGCCGGCGAGCGGCGGCGATCTGGAGGAACCGGACCTTGGTTTCGCTGGAACTCCCGGTCGGATCCCGCGAGCCCCGCGTCGAGCTCCTGGTCGTGGAGGCCGAGCGCCTGGAGGCCGAGCTGGCGCGCCGGCGCGGCCGCGTCCTGATGGCCAAACGCTACGGCGGCCCCCTGGCGCGGCTCGACGCCGAGGCTCCCCTCGCCGAAGTGCCGAACCGGGTCCTGTGCGGCGCTCCCCGAGCCGAGATCTGGATCACACCGCGACCGGCCACGTGCCACCGCGCGAACGGGCTGACCTGGGCGGAGGACGGCCGCGCCCTGTTCGGCTGCTCGCGGCGCCGGGCCGGCGAGAGGACGGACGAGGACACGTTCGCGGCCTACCGCGAGGTCTTCGCCCTGCTCGACGAGCGCGGCTACCGAAACCTCCTGCGCGTCTGGAACTACCTGCCGCGGATCAATCAGGATCAGCGGGGCGTCGAATGCTACAAGCGCTTCAACGTCGGCCGGGCGCGCAGCTTCGAGGAGCGCTACGGCTGCTCGGTGGAAACCGAGTTCTCGGCGTCGACCGCGGTCGGCACTCCGGGGGAGGACCTGGTCGTCTGTTTCGCCGCCGGCCGCGAGCCGGGAATTCACCTGGAGAATCCCCGGCAGACCTGCGCCTACCGGTACCCGCCCGAGTACGGTCCGAAGAGCCCCTCCTTCGCGCGCGGAACGCTCGCTCCCGCCGGGTGGGGAGAGACCTTTTTCCTCTCGGGAACGGCGAGCGTGGTCGGCCACGAGACGAAGCATCCGGGGGACCCCCTGGGGCAGCTCGACGAGGCTCTCGCCAACATCGACGCGCTGCTGGACTGCGCCGCGGGGCGCAGCGGCAGGGGTCGCGCGGTGCGCGGCGCGCGGTTCGATCTGCTCAAGACCTACGTCCGGCGGCGAGAGGATTTCCCCGCCATTCGCGAGGCGCTCGCCAAGCGCCTCGACCCCGCCACGCCGGCGATCTACCTCGAGGCCGACATCTGCCGGAAGGACCTGCTGCTCGAGATCGAAGGGGTGTGGCGGTGATCGGATCTCCGGCCGCGCCCGGAACCGCGCGGCGGCTCGCGAGGCCGCCCCACGCTCCGGAGCGCGGATGGTCGTGGCGGCTCCTCCGATCTTTCCACGTCACCGGCGTGTTCTGGTATCGCTTCCATTGCTGGGTCGTACGGACCTTCCCGCCGCCGGTCCTGGTCCTCTTCATCTATTTTTTCCAGGTCGCCTTCTTCCTCTGCCTACGGCGGATCCGCGCGGCGATCGCCTCGAATCTCGAGCCGGTCCTCGGTGCGTGCGGATGGTGGGAGAGGCAGCGGCGGATTTGGAGGACGATGCTGTCCTTCGGCTGGTGCCTGACGGAGCGCTACGAGCGCCTGAGCACGCAGCGGCCGTTCCACCTGGAGATGGAAAACGCCGCCCACCTGATGGAGGTGTCGGGGCCCGGCGCCGGCATCCTGTTCGTCACGGCGCACCTGGGAAACTACGAGGTCGGCTCGATGCTGCCGGCGGAGGTGGGGAGCCGTCCGGTCCACCTGGTCCGCGAGCCGGAGGCCGACCCGAAGGCGCAGGCCTTCATCCAGGACGTCCTGGCGGGATTCACTCAGACGCGCTACTCGATGCACTTCCAGAACAGCGACCCGCTCCAGGGGCTTGCGCTCCTGGACGCTCTGCGGCGCGGGGAAATCGTGGCGGTGCAGGGCGATCGGCCGCGCGCCGGGACGCGGGCGATCGAGGCGACGCTCTTCGGGAAGCCGTTCCCGCTGCCGCCGGGCCCCGCCGCGCTGGCGCGGACCTCCGGAGTCCCGATGCTCCCGGTGTTCGTCTTCCGCGAGCGGCGGCGGCGCTACCGCGTCGTGTTCCGCCCGCCGATCCGCGTGGCGCGCACCGACGACGCCTCCGCCGATCTCACCACCGCGATGCGGCAGGTGGCGGCGGAAGTCGAATGGGCGATCCGCGCCGCCCCCCACCAGTGGTTCTGCTTCAAACAGCTTTGGCCGTGAGCCAGGTGCTGAGGCTGCCGGCGGCGACGATCTCGCCGGCCGCTCCCACCTCGAAACGATAAGTGCTCAAAGGGGGCGCCAGTCCCGCCAGGCGGACGAACGCGGTGTGCGGTCGTCCCGCTTCGATCCGCGGCCGGGCGAATCGCACGTCCCGCGCTCCGACGAGGTAGCCGAGGAGAGCCCCTTCATTCCCCCCGCCTCGGCGGCGCTGAAGCGCTTCGAACACGGCCGCCGTCTGGGCCGCCATCTCGAGCGCCGCCAGAGCCGGCGCCGAGCCTGCCCCGGCGAGCGCGCACGCGGCCGGCACGCTGGCCGAGCAGGCGATCTCCTCCATGCTCCCGCCTTCGACGCCTTCCACGAAGCGCATCGGCGCGCGGTGCGGAATCAGCTCGTCGAGAGGAGGTACGTCAGGCAGAGGCCGAATCTCCCGGCCCATCGACGCGGCGATCGGGGAAAAGGGCGAGCCGAGCGCGACGAGGCCCTGGGCGACGATTTCCGCGTCACGGCGCACTGCCAGCCGGGTCGTCTTGTCGATCGCCGTCCCGCCGCTGGCATCCACCTGAAGCCTCTCGCCGGGCCCGACCAGGCGGCGGAATCGAAGCGAGTGAATCTCGGTGAGCGCCGGAGCGGCGACGCCGGGATCGATGGCGCGCAGGCCAAGGTCGAGAAGACAGACGCCCGGCAGGATCGGACGCCCCGGGAAGTGTCCTTCGAAGAGGATCCCGGAGGCGGGGATGGCGAGCGGGCGCCGGACGGCTGCCCGCGGGTCCGGGCTCACGCGCGCACGGCCGTGATCGCGGCGACCACGAACGCCGGGCAGACGTCGCGGATCCGCGCGATGTCGGGATAGACCCTGGCGTCGCGAAAGCCGCAGGCGTGAAGGGCCGCGGTCCAGTTCTCCGGCGCCAGAAACCCGCCCCTCGGGCGCCAGGGCGCGACCAGGCGCGGGGCGCGGAACACCCCCAGGAGGTTGAACAGGAACTCGATGCCGACCGGCCGATCGGCGAAGGGGCGGATGCACTCGGAGAGAACCAGGGATCCCCCCGGCTTCAGGACGCTCCGGATCTCCCCCAGCGTGAATTCGAGATCGCGCGCGACGTGCAGCGTGTTGATCCCCGTGACCAGCGCGAAGGGCTCCGCCGGCAGGCCCGCCTCGGCGAAGGGACGATCCATGTCGAGCCGGCTGAAGGCAAGCGGGACGGCCGCGAATCTCGCCGAAAGCCGCCTCTGGCCGCGGCGCAGGAAGGAGGGGGCGATTTCGGTGAAGCGGTAGGCCCGGATCCCCCCGGCCCGTCCGGTCTGGGCGAAGCGCTCCAGAATCGCCTCCGCCCCGCTTCCGAGGCCGCCGCCGAGCTCGAGGATCTCTCCTCCGGAAGGCAGAGCCCGCTCCGCCGCCAGAGCGCCGAGACGGTTGCTGATCGCGTAGATTGGGTTGTCGTTGGAGAAGTACTCGAACCAGGCCCCGATCCGATCGGGCGCGAACAGCGCCTCCTCGCCGCTCACCTCGCCGTGGAGCACCGCCGGGTAGTGTCCGGCCGCGAGATCGGCCATCCGGTACGACGCCAGCGACGACGGGTCGTGCTTTTGTTGGGCGTCGAGGATCTCGCGGAGATCGGGATCGGCCGGAATCGCCGCGACCCGATAGCGCCCTCCAACCTCGCGCGCGGCGATCCCCCGGGCAGCCAGCGTGGCGAGCAGCCATTCGACGGGCACGGGAGCGGCGGCCGGGTCGAGTCCGGCGCGCGCCGCGATCTCCGCGGCCGTCCCCGGCTCGCGCGCGGCCGGCTCGAGCCCCAGCTCGCCCGCGATCCGGACCGCGAGCCGCCCGACGTATTCTTCGAAGAGAACGCACGACCCGATGAAACGATCGTCGAACAGGGGAAGCAGCTCGGCGGGGAGCAGCCGCTCGAGGCGCTCGTCGCGTCCGGCTCGGAAGGCGGCAGGGAGCATCGAATCCCTCGCGGCGCTCAGGCCGAGGAGCCCGCGTCGACGACCAGCGTCTGGCCGGTGACGGAGGCGGCGCCCTCGGAGAGGAGGAACACCACCGACGCCGCCACCGAGACGGCGGTCACGCCGGCCGGCAGCGCTTCGGTGGCTCGCAGGGCGGCGACCTTCTCGGGCGTGGCGTCCGCGACCATCTCGGTCGGGACGAAACCGGGGATCACGGCGTTGACCCGGATGCCGCGCGAGCCGACCTCGCGGGCGAGGGAGCGCGTCAGCCCCAGGATCCCGGCCTTGGCGGCCCCATAGGCGGTCTGCCCCGCGACGCCGCGCATCGCGGTCAGGGACGACACGTTGACGATCGATCCGGCCCGCCGGCTCACCATCCGCGGGATCACCGCCCGGCAGCAGCGGAAGACCCCTCCGAGGTTCGCGTCGATCAGCTCCTCCCAGGCTTCGTCGGGGAGCGCCGCCAGGAGCGCGTCCTTCCGGACGCCGGCGTTGTTCACGAGACCGGCGATCGGCCCGACCTGCTCCTCGACCTCCAGGACGAGCTCGCCCGGGCGCCGGCGATCCAGCAGGTCGAAGCGGTAGGCCCGCGCCGCGCCGTCCAGCTCGGCGCACAGGCGCTTCGCCTCCTCTTCCCGCGCGCGCCAGGTGAACGCGACCTTCCATCCGCCGGCGGCCAGGGCGCGGACCACCTCGCTGCCGATCCCTCGGCTTCCTCCCGTCACCAGAGCGACTTTCGATGTCGACATCGCGCATCACTCCATTCGGCTGTGGCGTCTGTTCACCGAATCCATTGAGCTCGCGCTGCTCTCGGCCCTGGCCCGTTCCGCGCTAGAATCACCTCGTAGCCTCTTTCCAATGCAAGCCGAATCCCACACACGACAACGACTGGCAAGGTGAGAAGTGTCAGCTGGCTATGTACGGCACTATAGATGAAGGCCGGCAAACCAACTTCCGTGAGCGTCCCCTTGTTACTAAGGTAGTGATGGTTGCCGTTGGACGATCGCCAGTCGGCCGTGCCGCCGATCACCGCGCAAACCGTCCAGAAAACCAGAAAATTCAGCATTGCGGCGCCACAAATTGCCTGGAGCAATCTGTTCCTGGCTGGCTTCATAGGATCCACAACTTCATGGGTCGTGGATGCGGCGCGCCACGCGTCCGTCAGGCGCTTTTCCCCCGTCCGTCAGGACGCTCTCTCCAGGAGGAGCCAGGCGGCCGCGCCGCCCGAAGCGAGCCCCGTGAGCAGGACGCGCGCCCGCTTCTCCGGCACCGCGCCGCGATGCGGCGAGAAGCCGATTTCGGGGTCGAGCTCCGGCGCCTCGGGGAACGGCGCAAGCGCCTTCCCTTCCAGGGCGAGCAGCCCCGCGGCGAGAATCCCGCCGCCATATTCTCCGGTGACCGCCTTGGGCGTCATTACCGGCGGAAGGGGCGCCTCACCCCAGACCGCCTTCAGGACGCGGGCTTCAAGAAGGTCACCGCGCTTTGCTCCCGAGGCTCCGGAGACGATCATGGAAATCCCGGCCGCTCCGCCGGCCGTCGCGAGGCCCGCCCGCAGCGCGGCGGCGAGCGCGTCGTGTCCCGTGCCCCAGTCGGTCACGCCGGCGGTGGCGTCGAACGCGGCGCCGCTCCACCTCACCCGCGCCAGGATCCTCGCGCCGCGGGCGCGCGCCGCATCCTCGCGCTCGAGGACGAGGAGGCTCGCGCCTTCCCCCGCCAGGATACCGTTGCGGCGCCGGTCGAGGGGCCGGGGCTGCTCGGCGAGCTTCTCCTCCGCCTGAGCCAGAGCCCCGAAGCGTCCCAGAAGGGCGTGCAGCAGCGGCGGAATCTCTTCGACGGCCCCGGCCAGCGCCCGGTCCACTCTCCCCTCCCGCACCGCCTGCGCGCCCCGCCCCACCGCGAGCAGCGGCCCCGCCTCCCGCTGGACGATCGTGACGTTCGGGCCGCGCGCGCCGACCGCGATCGCCAGCTGCGCCGCGGGGGTGTTCGCGACGCATTCCGAGAAGTAGAAGGGCTGGGCCGCCTCCGCCCCTTCGAGGAAGATCTGCCGCAACAGCTTCTCGGTGTTGTGGACGGGACCGAAGGCGGTGGCCAGGTAGACGCCGGCGCGGCCTCCCTCGGAGGCGACCGTCTCGATCCCGGCGTCCGGCAGCGCCATCTTGCCGGCAGCCACGGCCAGCTTGGAGGGAAAGCTCATCCGCCGGGCGGCGGCCGGGGGAATCCAGCGCGACAGGTCGGGCTCGCGGATCAGCGCGGCGAGCCGGGAGCCCCCTTCGCGGTGCCAGCCACCGCCGCGATCCACCTCCGAAGCGACCGGCTTGCCCGCGGCCAGCGCCTTCGCCAGCGCCTCGCGCCCGAATCCATAGGGACCGATCGTCCCGAGCCCGGTCACGACCGTCTCAATCGGCATCGCGATCCTCCGGGCGGGGACGGGAGAAGATGAGCGCGGCGTTCGCACCGCCGAAAGCGAGGCTGGTGGAGAGCGCATGACGCGCTCGCTTCAGCTTGAGCGGCGAGCCCAGGACCAGCTGCACGCCAATCGCCGGATCGGACTCCCCTTCGGCGGGCATCGGGTGGACCTCCCCGGCGACCAGGCAGAGGATCGTCGCCACCGCCTCGACCGCTCCGGCCGAGCCCAGCAGGTGCCCGACCAGCGACTTGGTGGAAGTCACCGGAAGCTCGCGCGCCCGCTCGCCGAACACGGAGGCGAGCGCTTCGCATTCGGCGAGGTCGTTCAGCGGCGTTCCCGTTCCGTGGGCGTTGACGAAATCGATCTCGCCGGGATCGAGCTGGGCGTCGGCCAGCGCGGCGCCGATCGCCTCCGCCGCGCCGGCCCCGAGAGGATGAGGGGCGGTCATGTGATAGGCGTCACAGGTCGCCGCCTCGCCGGCCGCCACCGCGAGCGGCCGGGCCCCGCGCGCCAGAACGCGCTCGAGCGGCTCGAGCACGATCACGCCGGCGCCCTCGCCGATCGACAGCCCGGCGCGATCCTTGCGAAAGGGGCGGCAGGGGCGCTCGTCGACCGACCTCAGGGCGTTGAATCCGGCGTAGGTGAGGCGGCAAAGCGAGTCGGATCCTCCCGTAATCGCCGTTTCGACCTCGCCCGAGCGGACGGCGCGGAGGGCGTCGCCGATCGCCATCCCGCCCGAAGCGCACGCGGCGGAGACGGTCTGGACGGGGCCGCCGATTCCGATCTCGCGCGCCACCGCGTCGCCCGGGGCGTTGTATTGCTGCGGGGCGAGAATGCTCATCCGCGGGAGTCTCCGGCGCGCGCCCCCTTCGGCGGCCAGCAGCGCCTCGAAGTAGCGCTCGTTCTCGAGCATCCCGCCCGTGCTGCTGCCGAAATAGACGCCGGCCCGCCGCGTCCAGTCGCCGCCGCCGAGCCCCGCCTGCGACAGCGCCTCGCGGGCGGCGCAGACGGCGTAGCGATCGGCGAGGGAGATGCGCGCCGGTTTGCCGCGGGGCCGCGGCGCGGCGCGGGCGAGATCGACCTGGGCGGCGACATGAGTGCGATAGCCCGAATGGTCGAAACGATCGAACGGACCGATGGAAGTCTTGCCGGATCGCAGGCCGTTCCAGGTGGAGGGGACGTTCCAGCCGAAAGGAGTTACCGCGCCGAGCCCGGAGACGACGACGGTGCGGGGACGGGCAGGGGCGCGATCAACTCGCGGCATCCGCGTTCCCCGCGGCGGCGAGGCGTCGCTCGATGAAGGCCGCCAGAGCGCCGACGGACGCGAACGCCTCCCGGCCGACCTCGTGGCTCTGAATCGGAATCTTGAACTCTTTCTCGAGCGCGACGACCAGCTCGAGGGCGTCGACGGAGTCGAGCCCGAGGCCTTCTCCGAAGAGCGGGGAGTCGTCGGCGATGTCGGAAGGAGCGAGCCCATCCAGACGGAGGGCGCTTACCAGGAGGGACTTGATCTTCGAGCGAATCGTCGGACTTTCCGGCATCTCTTGACCCTGCCCGTCCGGCGGCGTTAGGCTCAGACGCCCGTTTCCACGAAAAGGTGAAGGAGTATAGCACGGATCCCCTCGTCGCCAAGCCCGAGACGCCGCTGCTTCGCCCCGCATCCCGCTCCTGGCGAGCCTCCGCGCTGATGCGCGTTTCGGCGGGGATGCACGCGGGGGCGCTCGGGACGCTGATCTTCGCCCCGCGCGCCTGGCCGGGCGTTCTCGGGGCGATCGCCGCCGATCACTTGACCGTGGTCGGCGCCGGCCTGCTGCCGCGCAGCGCCTGGCTGGGCCCGGTTCTCGTGCGCCTCCCGGGCCCCGCCGAGGCCCGGCGGGAGATCGCCCTGACGTTCGACGACGGCCCCGATCCGGCGACGACGCCCCGGATTCTCGATCTCCTCGAGGCGAGAGCGGCCCGCTCGACCTTCTTCTGCATCGGCCGCCGAGTCGAAGAGCGCCCGGAGCTTGCCGCCGAAATCGTCCGGCGCGGCCATCGGGTGGAGAACCACTCCTACCGGCACCCCGCTGGCTTCTGGTTCCTGCCGCCGGCGGCGCTGCGCGCCGAGATCGAGCGCGGCCAGGAGGCGATCGCCGGGGCGGCGGGCCGGGCTCCGCGGCTCTTCCGGGCCCCGGCCGGCATCCGGAGCCCCCTTCTCGAGCCGGCGCTCGCGCAGGCCGGGCTCGATCTGGTGGCCTGGACGCGGCGCGGATTCGACACCGTGACGGGGAAGTCGGAGGCGGTCCTGGGCCGGCTGCTTCGCGGCCTCTCGCCCGGCGACATCCTGCTCCTCCACGACCGGGCCGCCCGGCGCACGGCCTCCGGTTCCCCCGTCGTCCTGGAAGTGCTCCCGCGCCTGCTCGACGCCATCGACGCGGCGGGACTCAAGCCGGTGCCGCTCGGACCGCCGGCGCCGGGGCTCGAGCGATTGCCGGCCGCCCGATGAGACCCGCCGGCCTGGGGCGAGGCGGCGCTCCGGTCATGCCGGCCTGAAGCCTCGCCTCGACGGAGAGGCTCGGCCGGCGGCGCCAGGACCGAATCCCGCCCGGAAGGCCTCAGCGGCCCGCCTTCGGCTCCAGGATCCCCTTCAGATCCATGATCGTGTTCTGGTCGGAGATGATCACCGAGATCTTGTCGGAGAGCTTGTCGACGTAGAGGTACTTGATGTAGTTCGGATTCCGTTGCAGGGCCTGGGTCACCGTCTCGATCGCCCGCGCCCTTCCTTGGGCCTCGATCACCTTGCGCTCCGCCTCCCGCTGCTCCTTTTCCAGCACGTACTTCATCTGCTCGGCCGCCTGCTGGGCGATCTGCTTCGCCTCGATCGCTTTGGCGAAATCGTCGGTGAAGCGGACGTCCCGGAGGACCACCTCGTCGATCAAGAAGCCGTCCTTCTCCACCAGCTGCTTGATCTTGGCGTTGATTTCGTCCTGGATGGCGGAGCGCTTGGAGGAATAGACGTCCATCACGGCGTACTCGGAGATCACCAGCCGGATCACCGACCGCACCGCCGGGCGGATGATTTTCTCCTCGTAGTCGGGGCCGATCCGCTGGTGGATGTCCACCACCCGGTCCGGCTGCAGGTGGTGCCAGACGGTGATGTCGATACCGACCTGAAGCCCTTCCCGGGTCGGGGACCAGAGCGAGTCGTCGACCTGCGACCGCCTTCCCTCCCCTCGCGCCCCCGCCATGGTGTATTCCAGCCGCCGCAGATCGTAGACCTGGCTCTGCGTGATGAAGGGAGGAACGAGCGTGACTCCCTGGCGGGCGAGCCGGAACGATTTCGACAGGGTGTTGAACACGACCAAGGCATGTCCGACGGGGACGACTCGGATCGAAGCGGGGATCGACAGGAGGAGGACGAGCAGCAGCGCGGCCAGGACGAGCCAGCGGATCAAGCTGCCGGGGGCGGGAAGCTGCCGGCGGCCGTCGGGGCGCAGGACCGTGATGCCGCGCCGGCGGAGCAGCTGGGCCGCGACGGCGGCGAGCAACAGCAGCGCCAGGAAGAGGGCGACGCCCATGCTGAGTCACCCCACGAGCCGGACGATCCGGCGGCCGGGAAGGATAGCACGCCGGCCGCCGGGTGTCATTCGCGGCCGGAAGAGCCTTCCCGCCTCGCCGGCAAGCGAACGGAATCCTCGCGGCCGGCATCGAAGAAGCGACTCTCAGGCTTCGGGCGCCGCGATTACTCCGCCAGCAGCTCTCGGTGCGCCGCGACCAGCTCCGCGCGCTGGCGCTTGTCCATCTTCGGGAATCGCAGATCGAGAGATTCGAGGGCTTCCACGACCACCTCGGCGACGACCAGGCGCGTGAACCACTTGTGGTCCGCCGGCACGACGTGCCAGGGAGCCTGCTGCGTCGCCGTGCTCCGGATCATCTCCTCGTAGGCCTTCCTGTAAGCGCGCCAGTGCCGCCGCTCCCTCACGTCCTCCGCGCGGAACTTCCAGTTCTTCTCCGGCTCGTCGAGCCGGCTGAGAAACCGCTTCTTCTGCTCCTCCGGCGAGACATGGAGGAAGAACTTGCGGAGCAGCACGCCGTTCCGGCCCAGGTAGCGCTCGTAGGCGTTGATGTCCTCGAAGCGCTGCTTCCAGATCTCCTTGCCGACCAGCCGCTGGGGGAGGTTCTGCCTCGCCAGCAGCTCGGGATGGACCCGCACCACGAGGACTTCCTCGTAATAGGAGCGGTTGAAGATGCCGATTCGCCCCCGTTCGGGCAGGCAGCGGTTGACGCGCCAGAGGTAATCGTGGTCCAGCTCCTCCCGGGACGGGGCCTTGAAAGAGAAGACCTGGCAACCCTGCGGGTTGATCCCCGACATGACGTTCCGGATGGTGCCGTCCTTCCCGGCGGCGTCCATCGCCTGGAAGATCAGGAGCAGCGCCCAGCGATCCTGCGCGAAGAGCTTCGGCTGAAGCTCGCCCAGGCGCGCGAGGCCGCGGTCCAGCCGCTTCCGCGCCTCGCTCTTCGACCGGATCCCGCCGGTGTCACGAGGATCGATCCGCTCGAGGCGAAACCGGTCGCCCGAGGCGATCCGGTACCGCTTTAGGGGAACGGGGGATTTCATCCTCTCCCTCTCACGGGCGAGCCCGCAACGATCGTGCGGGCGCGCGACCCGCCAAGGGGTTGCGACTCCGGCCGGAACACCGGCGCGTCATGGCGCCAGGGTCCGTTCGATGCGCTTGTCGGGAACGAGCCAGATCACCGCGACCAGGACGTAAAGGCCGAACGCCGTCCAGGGGCTCACGAAGGCCAGCGCGATGGCCACCATGTAGAGGACGGGGGAGATCTTTCCCTTGAAGTCGCGGCCGACGGCGGTCGCCAGGACGGAATCCTTGCCGTGAAGCGCGATGAGAGCACGGGTCAGGATGAAGTAGGCGATCGCGGCGAGCAGCAGAATCACGCCATAGAGCGCGACCGGCCACTCGGCGAAGTCGTTCTCGCCCATCCAGCCGGTCACGAAGGGAACGAGCGACAGCCAGAAGAGGAGGTGCATGTTGGCCCAGAGCACGCGCCCGTCGACGTGCTTGATGGCCTGGAGAAGGTGATGGTGGTTGTTCCAATAAATGGCCAGAAAGATGAAGCTGATTGCGTAGCTGAGAAAGACCGGGATGAGCGGGCGCAAGTCGCTCAATCCGGCCGCATGCGGCACCTTCAGCTCCAGCACCATGATGGTGATGAGGATGGCCAGGACGCCATCGCTGAAGGCCTCCATGCGTCCCTTGCTCATGGCGGATTGGCGCGCACGACGTGCGGTCCCCCTCCCGGGAGAAGGAATGCGTTGGCGGGGATTTCTACACCCAGAGCGGCCAGAGCCTCTCCGCCCTCCGTCTCACCTCCGAGAACGGGATGTCAGCGCGCTTGGCGTGGGCGAAAATGCTGAGGCCAAGGCGCGAGGTGGCGGCGGCGCGGAGCATGTGAAAGCGATTCTCGAAGAGGCTTCTCACGCTCATCCACGAGACGGCATCCGCCTCCGGTTTCCACCGTCTGTCGTAAAGACCGGCGGCCTCGAGGAGTTGGGCCGGCGACCCGCCTGCTTCGCCAATGCAGAGGTCCAGCGCCATCGCGGACTCCATCGCGGCGTTGACTCCCTGCCCAATCGGCGGGAACGCCGCGGCGGCGTCTCCGAGCAACACCGCCTTCCCGCCATGGAGCCGGGAACAAGTCAGCGTTTGGCCGATGTGGTAACAGGTGCGCTGCGCGAAGGCTGCAATCTTCTCCTCGCTCGTCAGCTCCAGGACGCGCGGAATGCGCAGGCGGAAAAATCGGCGGGCTTCCTCCGTGGACGAGAAGGCCTGCTTCGCCTTCGTTCCGACCGCGCAGAACCAGCGGGGCGTGTCGGATCCGTGATCTCCTTTGATGGCCCCCGCGACACAGAATGGTCGAGCGGACAATCCATGGAGATAGTTCTCGTCCATGCGATCCCCGACCCGATCGAGCTCGATCATCGTGCAGTAATTGGAATAGGACTTGGTCTCCACGGCGAATCCCGGAACTTGCTCGCGCAACGCCTTGCGCACCACCGATCCCGCTCCGTCTCCCCCGACGATGAAATCGAATCGCCTCGTCGTCCTGTCCGATGGGGCACCCAAGGTCAGGGCGCCGGTGTGGACGTCCACCGACTCCACGCGGCACTCGAAGTTCAGCGATATCCATTCCTTGTACTTGTCTTCGACCAGAGCCATCAGGGCACGCAGGATGTCCCCCCGGGAGCCGGTCCAACCGGGCAGGCTCCACTCTTCGGTCCTGCCGCCCGGGATCTTGAGGCCTTTGAATCGGATCATCCTTTCATCGAAGTAGGCGCAGGCATCGATGTGGCGCAGGGCTTTGAGCCCGTGCCCCGAAATATCGATCGTGTAGGAGCGATCGGGGTTGAAACGCGGCGCCCTCTCCGGATGAGCGTCTCGCTCGAAAATCGCGGTCCGAACCCCGCGGCGGGCAAGCGCGATCGCCGCCACCAGCGCGGCAGGACCGCTACCGACGAGCGCTATCTCCGCCGTCGCTTCCTTGTGGTTTGTGGGAATGACCGGCAAAACGATCTCCCTCCTTGACGCCGCCCCTCCACCCCTTTGAGACCCTCATCCTTGATGTGCACTCCGCGGCAGCTCAGCTCCTATCTCCAAATCGGGAGCGAGGGCGAGCATGAATGCTTCCTCGCAAGCCGGCCACGGGGAGATTTCGAAAACTATATCCTTCCGAAGGCTGCCCCCGCAAGGCGCGGAGAGAAGCCCGACAGGACGGGCCGGTTGTTGGGGAGAAGGTGCGGATGGTATTCTCCGCCGCCACTCGCGAACCGGCTCGAGGAGATCTCTTTGGCGCGCGCCTCACGGAGCGTTTCCTGGATCGGACTGCTGGCGCTGGCGGCATTGTGCGCGGGGCTGTTCGGCTACCGTCTCGGCGGGACCGGCTTCTGGACCGACGAGTCGATCTACGCCCAGACGGCGCGCGAGATGGCCGGCACCGGGGATTGGATCACGCCGCGCCTGTGCGGCAGCCCCTATCTGATCAAGCCCCCTCTCTATCACTGGCTCGCGGCGGTGTTCTTTCATTTCCTGGGAGAGAACGAGCTGGCGGGACGGCTGCCGCAGGTGATCGCCGGGCTCGCGGCGGTCCTGGCGGTCGCGTCGATCGCCGGGCGGGCCTTCGGAAGAGGCGCGGGGCTCCTGGCAGGCGCCGCCCTGGCCACCTCGCCCGGATTCGCGGTGGGCGCGCGGGTGGCGGGGATGGACGCTCTGCTCACTTCCGGCATCACCCTCTGCCTCGTCTTCTTCTTTCGCGGCTACCGGGAGCCGGCCCGGCGCGCCGCCTGGTTCCTGGCTTCCGGCTTCGGCGCGGGGATCGCGGCGCTGGCGAAAGGACCGTCGGGGGCGGCGATTCCGGCGCTGGTGATCCTGGTCTTCCTGATCAGGCAAAGGGAGATCAAGCTGGCGGGCTCGAATGCGGCGCTGCGCGGCGCCGCCATCTGCCTGGTGACCGCCGCCTTCTGGTACGTTCCGGTCTGGATTCAGAATGGCAGCCGGTTCGCGCGCGTCTTCTGGCTTAAGAACAACCTGGCGCGGCTGGGCGAGCCGGTGTCCGATCATGGCGGCCCTGTCACCTACTACCTGCCGGTCTTCCTCATCGCCTTCCTGCCGTGGAGCTTTCCGTTCGCGATCACCGCGGCGCGAGCCCTGACGCGGCTGGTCCGCCGGGCGCCCGAGGCGGCGCCCGATCCCCTGGCGGAGCTGGCGTGGTCGTGGTTCCTGGCCCCTTTCGTCTTCTACTCCCTGATCGCGACGAAGCTGCCCGGCTATCTGCTGCCCGTCTTCCCCGCCGCCGCGATCCTGGTGGCGCGCGAGTGGGATCGGTGGCGCGCGGAGCGCCGGGATCGATGGGGAAAGTCGTTCGCGGTCGCCGCCGCGCTGGGGGCGGCGTCGCTTCCGGGGGTCGCGCTGGCGGTGCCGTTCCTCCTACAGCATCGGTACGGCATTCCGCCGGGCCGGATCTGGCTCTATCCGGCGCTGAGCTTCGTCTTCGCGGTCGCGGCCGTCTTCTCGGCCCTCCTGCCGCGGGGCCGGCTGAGGGCCGCCTGGTGGGTGGCCGCCGCTGGCGCCTTCGTCCTGGGCTTCGTGCGCTTCGCCATCGTGCCCGCGGCGCCTTACGAGTCGATGCGGGAGATGACACGGCGCCTGTTGACGCTGCGCGACGCCGGCTACCCGGTGGCGCTGGTGGGAGAGCACCTCAAGGGAACGCTTTTCTACACCGACTGCTCGGTTCCCCATCCAAGGGAGATCAATGACCTGCCGCGGCCTCAGGCGCGAGGCGGGCCGGTCTTTTGCCTGGTGAAGGAGCGCTTCCGGCCCGATCTCGAGGGCTGGGCCTCCCGCGGCCGCTTCACGCTGCGCACCGTCGTGAGCCGCGGGCCGCTCTCGCTCGTGGAGATCTCCCGGGCATCCCCATCCGCCCCGCCGGATTCGTAGCGCTTGCCGGATGGGCGCGGCGGGAAGAGAATGACAGGCGTGGTGGCATGGGCCGGAACGGCATCGAGGAGGACCGACGATGAACAAGACGATGGGCCTGCTGTTCGCCGCGCTCGGATACGCGGCCGGCTCCGTGTTCAGCGGCAAAGGGCCGGAGGCAGGCGACCCCGCGCCTTCCTTTACCCTTCCCGGTTCCGATGGAAAGACCTATTCGCTTGCGGATTATCAAGGGAAGAAGGCCGTGGTGGTCGCCTGGTTTCCGAAAGCGTTCACCGGCGGCTGAACTTCCGAATGCGCGTCGCTCCGTGCGAGCGGCGGCAAGATCCGAGAGTTCGACGTCGCCTATTTCGCCGCGAGCACCGACGATCCCGAGACCAATCGGAGGTTCGCGGAATCGCTTCGTCTCGATTATCCCATCCTGAGCGACCCCGAGAAGAGCACGGCGCGCGCCTATGGCGCGCTGCGCGGAAGCGTCGCCGCGCGCTGGACCTTTTACATCGGCGCGGACGGCAAAGTCCTCTACGTCGACCGCGAAGTGAAGGCGGCACAGGCGGGGGACGACGTGGCGCGGCGGCTGGCGGAGCTGGGGATCGCCCGGGCGCGCTGACGAGAAACGAAAGGACAATCGGCGGGGATCAGGATCGGAAGAACCCGCCCAAACGCAGCGCCGATTTCTTCCTGGGCGCGGGCACCGTCACGGGCTCCGGAGGATCGCCCTTCTCCAGGGCGGCTGCCGGCGCCGCGGGATCGGGAGCCGCGGCGGCGGGTTGGACTGAGGATCCGGACGCCTCCGGCGGATCGGCCGCCACGAGCCGCCTCGCGGCTGTGACTTTTTCGAGAATCGCCCGCGCCTGCCGAACGAGCGCCGCCGTGTCGATTCCCGCCTCTTCCTGCTGCTCGCGTCGCGACCCGTGATAGATCCAGCGATCCGGAAGCCCCAGGCGAACCACGCCCTGGGTCGGCAGCCCCATTTCGTGGCACGCCTCCAGGACGCAGCTTCCGAACCCCCCCGCGACGTGATGGTCCTCCACCGTGAGGATCGGGATGCCGCTCTCGACGAGAGCGCGGAGCCGTTCGCGATCGACCGGCTTGGCGAACCGCGCGTCATAGACGGCGATCGAATGTCCCAGCTTCTCCAGCTCGGAGCGCGCCGCCAGCGCGGTGTTCGCCGGAAAGCCGTAGGCGAAGACGGCGAGGTCGCTCCCCTCGGCCAGAAGGTGGGCCTTCCCCAGCTCGAACGGCGGCACGGGGCCGGCGGCGGGCTCCGGGACCTTCTCCCGGGGGTAACGCACCGCCGAGGGGCCGGCGTCGTAGAGGCGCATGAACTCCAGCGCCGCCCGCAGGGTCGGCTCGTCGCGCGCCGCCAGAAGGACCATCCCCGGCAGGCCCCTCAGGAAGGCGACGTCGAGGAAGCCGTGGTGGACGGCGCCGTCCCCGCCGACGAGGCCGGCGCGGTCGAGACAGAAGCGCACCGGCAGCCCCTGCAGCGCCACCTCCTGGAAGACCTGGTCGAAGGCGCGCTGGAGGAAGGTCGAATAGATCGCGGCGAACGGGCGCAGGCCCGTCTTCGCCATCCCGGCGCACATGTCGACGGCGTGCGATTCGGCGATCCCGACGTCGAACGTCCGCGCGGGGAACCGCGGCATCACCTTGGCGAGGCCGGTGCCGTCGGCCATCCCCGCCGTGACGGCGATGACGCCCGGATCGCGCTCCATCAGATCGATCATCGCGTCGCCGAACGCGGCGGTGAAGGAGCGCCCGTCCTTGTGGATCTCGGCGCGGCAGCCGGTGACCTGGAAGGGCGAAGGGGAATGGAAGGTCACGGGATCGTCGGAGGAGAAGTCGAAACCCTTCCCCTTGATCGTCTTCACGTGCAGCAGCACGGGGCGCTCGATCTCGCGGACCTCGCGAAGCACCTCGACGAGCGGTCCCAGCTCGTGCCCGTCCATCGGCCCGATGCAGAGCATGCCGAAGTGATCGAAAAGGTGCGTGTGCTCCAGCGCCGCCTTCGTGACCTCACCCAGGCGGTGGTAGATCTCTTCGAGCTTCTGCGCGACCGGAACGTGCTTGAGGACTTCGCGGGCCCGATCCTTGAGATCGGTGAAGCGGGGGTTGACGCGAATCCGGTCGAAATAGCCCGCCAGCGCCCCTTGCGGCTTGCCGATCGACATGCCGTTGTCGTTCAGGACGACCAGAAACTGCCGCCTGAGCGTGCCGGCGTTGTTGAGCCCCTCCATGGAGACCCCGTTGACGATGGCGGCGTCGCCGACGAGGACCACGACCTTGCGGTGCGCTTCGCCGCGGTGCAGGTCGCCCCGGGCCATGCCGATGCCCGTCGAGACGCCCGTGCCGGCGTGGCCCACGCTGAAGAGATCGTAGGGACTCTCCAGCGGCTCGGGAAAGCCCGACATCCCTCCCTTCTGGCGGAGCCGGCCGAGGAGAGGAAGCCGGCCGGTGAGCAGCTTGTGGGTGTAACACTGGTGCCCGACGTCGAAGAGGAGGCGGTCGGTCCCGAAGTCGAAGACGTAATGCAGCGCGAGGGTCAGCTCGACGACCCCCAGGTTCGGCGCGAGGTGCCCGCCGCCGCGGGCGACCTGCTCGCAGATCGCCTGGCGGATCTCGCGCGCCAACTCCTCCAGCTCCGGAAGCGTCAGCCCCTTCAGCCGCGCGGGGGTCAATCCCTCGTCGAGAAACCGGTTCTCTTTCATCATCCCCCTCCCGGACGGCGCGGGGATCCGCCCGCCGTTTCGAGCAGCTTCCCGACCGTTTTCCGATCCACCGCCTCATGGAGCGCGGCGACGATCTCCGACACTTCGGCGCGCGTGATCTTGGCGCCCGGGCCGTCCCGCTCCACGCGGCCGAGCGAGGAGAAGGCGAGAAGCGCCGGCAGCGCCGTGAAAGCGACGATTCCCGAATCGGCCCCGAAGCGCTCGAGGCGGGCGCAATAGTCCGACGCGACGGCGAGATCCCGGCGGGCCAGGGCGAACACGTCCGCCGGATCGACCTCCTCGGGGAGGTAGCACCGACCTTCGCGCGCGTCGGCGGCGCGGTCCTTCAGGATGTTGACGAGCTGGAGCGCCTCGCCGAAGAGAGGCGCCTCGTCGCGCATCACCGAGGCGATCGGCCCGAGCGCCGGATCGAGCAGGAACAGCTCCGTGAGCATCTCTCCCACGATGCCGGCGACGGCGTAGCAGTAGGCCCGCAGGTCGCCCAAGTCCTTCAGGCGCAGGACGCCGTCGCGCTCCCGCTCGACGAACGACGCCATGGCGCGGCAGGTCTTCGCCGTGTGGCTCGAAACGAGGCGCCAGGCCTCCGGAGCGAGCGATTCCGCGGCGCGCATCACGGACGGGAATTCACCCAGGAGCTCGCGGTACCCCGGATGATCGAGCGGCGGGTCCTCGGCCCACTTCCGCCACGGTGCCGCGATCGACCCGGAGGGGGCCTCGAGAAAGCGCCGGAGCGCTTCCAGCTCCTGGAGCTTGCCGTCGCGCGGCCAGCGCGTCGAATCCTCGATGCTGTCGGCGACCCGGAAAAGAAGGTAGGCGATCGTCACCTCGCGGCGGGTCGGCTCGCGCAGCAGGGGGATCGTCAGGGCGAAGGTGCGGCTGCTCGCCTGGAGGAGGCGGTCGAGCAGCGTTTCGGTCGCCACGCGCGGCGCGCCACCGCCGCGGTGCGGCGCGGGCATCGGCTCCGGGGGCAGCCGGCGGTCTCCCGCGCCGGGGACGATCCCGCGTCCGGCGCGGCTCAAGAGGCGTCCCCGGCGAGGAACGCGCCGGCGGCGCGGGCCAGGCTCTCGGAGCAGAGGGCGACGCGGGTTCGAAGATGCCAAAGCGAGGGGACGAGCCAGGGGCGCGCCAGCGCGGCGAGCGCCACGCGCCGGCCGTCGACCGAGCCTTCGGAGTCGCGCAGGGCGTTGAAATCGAGCGGCAGGGACTCTTCCGCCGGATCGGAGATCGCCCGCAAGGCGACGTAGGGAAGGCCGCGCTCCGCGGCGGCGCGCGCGAAGGCCGCCGTCTCGAGGTCCGTGGCGGCGGCTTCGGTCCCCCAGGGGAGGCGCGCGTAGGCCTCCGACTTTTCCCGGGCGGCGCAGAGGATCGAGCGCGTGCAGACGAAAATCGCGGGAGTGGCGCCCGTTCGACGCAGGAGCCGGCGGGTGTGCAAAGGGTCCGGCGGGGGGACCCCTCCCGTCTCGTCGATCACTTCGCGGGCCGCGACGATCTTCCCGGCCTCGAGATGAGGCGAAAGCCCCCCCGCCACCCCGAGAATCACCAGGCATTGCGCCTCGAAACGATCCAGCACGTCGCGGGCCCCGCTCTCCGCGCGCCGGGCCCCGTCTCCCGTGCTCGCCAGAACCGCCGGGATTCCGCCGAGACTCCCTTCCTCCGCCTGGATGCTGCCGTCTTTCCAGCGCCGTTCGGCCCTCAAGGCCGGCCGCAAGGCGCGGATCTCGCGCTCCAGGGCCGCCACGATCGCCACCTTCGTGAAGATCGCGGCCTCCGCCGCCGCCGGCGCGACAAGCCCCCGATTCACGCGGCGCGCCCCGTGACGTAACCGCTGTCGCGGAACCAGGCGACCGCGCGGCCGAGCGCCTCCTCCACCGGCGTCTGCGGGAGGCCCAGCTCGCGCACCGCCTTGCCGGAGTCGAAGAACATCATCTTCCGGGCGAGCCGCACCGCGTCGAGCTCGTAACGCGGCCTGCCGCCGCGGAGGCGGGCGAATCCAGTGTCCATCGCGGCGACGGCGAGGGGAAGCCAGTGGGGAACCCGGATCCGCGGCGCGGGCCGGCCGGCGATCGGCGCCAGCGCCTCCAGGATCTCCTTGAGCGACATGTTGCGGTGCCCCAGGATGTACTTCTCCCCGGGGCGCCCCCGCTCCATCGCCAGGATGTGGCCCGCCGCCACGTCGCGGACGTCGACCAGGTTCAGTCCCGTCTCGACGTAGGCCGGGATGCGGCCCTTCAGGAAGTCGAGGATCATCTTGCCGGTGGCCGTCGGCTTGATGTCCCTCTCACCCACCGGCGCAGAAGGGTTGACGATGACGACCGGCAGCCCGCGGATAGCCCATTCCTCCGCGACGCGCTCCGCCAGAAATTTGCTGCGCTTGTAGTGCCCCACCATCTGGCCGAGGCGCCCCGCGGTCCTCTCGTCGGCCGGCTCCCCGGCGGGGTGGAGGCCGAGGGCTCCCACGGTGCTGGTGTAGACGACGCGCTGCGCGCCGGACTCGGCGGCGGCGCGCAGGACGTTCCGCGTCCCCTCGACGTTGGCGCGGTACATGGCGGCGGGGTCTTCCACGTAGAGCCGGTAATCGGCCGCGCAGTGATAGACCGCCTCGGCCCCTTCCACCGCCCGGCGAATCGCTTCGAAATCGGTGAGGTCTCCGACGACGACTTCCACGCTCGCACCTTCGAGCAGGCGGCGGCTGGCGGGACGCGCGAGGCAGCGCACCTGGTCTCCCCGGGCGAGGAGCGCCTCCAGCAGGTGCCATCCCACGAATCCGGTCGCCCCGGTGAGGAAGACCCGCATCATCTCGTCCTTATCCGAGGAGGTTCCACGCCGCCATGCGGACGAGGTCGCGGGGACTCTGGCGGATCTCCCGGACCGCCGAGGCCTCGAAGCCCGAGTGCATGGCGCAGTTCTGGCAGCGCTCGTCGCGGCGCGACTCCCAGTACTGCCAGTCGGTCTGCTCCCAGAACTCTTTCCAGGAGTGGGTGTACTTCAGCCCGATCAGGTAACACGGCCCCTTCCACCCGCGGGGGGTGTAGGTCACCGTGCTCCACGGGGAGCAGGGAAGCTCGCGAAGCCCCGCGGCGAACTCCAGGAACATGGGGGTGGAGGTGAGGCGGTAGCGCCGGGAAAACCGGAGGATCTTCCGGAACTTCGTATGAATCTCGTCGCGGGTGAGGAAGATGTCCCGATTGACCGACTCGTAATGATACCCGGGCGCGACGAGCATCCCGTCGACTCCGAGGCTCTTCGCCAGCTCGCACAGCGCCTTGACCTCGCCGACGTCGGTCTCCTTGAAGACCGTGGTGTTGGTCATGACGTGGTAGCCGAGGCGCTTCGCTTCGCGGATCATCGCAACCGCCTTGTCGAAGGTCCCCTTTTTGTCGCAGACCCGATCGTGGGTTTGACGCATCCCGTCGAGATGGATGTTCAGCGTGAGGCGCCGGTGGGGCGGGATCACGCCGAAGACCTTGGAGTCGAGGAGAAGGGCGTTCGTGCACAGATAGATGTGGCGGTGCCGCCGGATGATCTCCATCACCAGCTCCGGCAGCTCCGGGTAGAGGGTCGGCTCGCCGCCGCAGATCGACACGCCGGGGGCCCCCGAGTCCTCCACCGCCCGCAGGCACTGCGCCGGCGTCAGCCGGTCCGCCAGCTTGCCCGTGTGGCGCTCCGGCGTGCAGCCCAGGCAGGCCAGGTTGCAGGTGTACAGCGGCTCGAGCATCAGGACGAAGGGATAGCGGCGGCGGCCACGGAGCGCCTGCTTCGCCTGATGCTTGATCATGTCGGTGGTGATGTGGACCGGAAATCTCACAGCACGACTCCTTCGGCCGGTGCGGCCGGGACGGCGGTTTGTTCCAGCGGCGCCCAGTCTCCGCGCCAGGCGGGCGGCTGCTTTGCGGCGTACACCCCGAGGGCGAGAAGCGGGAAGTAGAGCGGATAAAGATGATACCGGAGATAGAAGACGCCCGGGAACCCGGTTCCCGTCCATTCCTCCTCGGGCCACGACCCGTCCGGGGCCTGGCGTGCGAGGAGGAACTCGACGCCGCGGCGCACCGACTCGTCCTCGCGATGGCCGGCGGCGAGCAGGCCCAGGACGGCCCAGGCCGTCTGGGAGGGCGTGCTCGGGCCCTTCCCCTTCAGCGAGGGATCGTCATAGGAGGCGAGGGACTCTCCCCAGCCCCCGTCCGGGTTCTGGCAGCGGAGCAGCCACTCCGCCCCGCGCCGCACCGCCCGATCCGAGGGATCGACGCCGATTTTCCACAATGCCCAGAGCGCCAGATAGGTCCCGTAAAGATAATTGCATCCCCAGCGCCCGTACCAGGCGCCTTCCGCCTCCTGCGTCCGGCGGAGGAACCGGATGGCGCGCCGCGCGGGCGGATAGTCCGCGGTGAACCCGAGCTCGGAGAGGGATTCGAGGCCGCGGGCGGTGAGATCGGCGGTGCTGGGATCGATCATGGCATTGTGATCGGCGAACGGAACCTTGGTCAGGATCTCCTTGTCGCAGGCCCGATCGAAGGCCGCCCACCCGCCGTCGTCATTCTGCATCCCCAGGTGCCATTCGTGACTCTCGAAGATCGCCCGCTGGCAGCGCAAGGCGTCGTCCGGAGGAAGGGTGACCTTGCAGAGGGTGGTGAGCACCTGGGAGGTGGTGTCGCAGTCGGGATAGAACGGGTTGGCGTATTCGAAGTACCACCCCGCCTTGACCGGTCCGGGCCGCTTCAGCCGCCAATCGCCCATTTCGCTGCCGCGCCGGCCGAGAAGCCAGCGCGCCGCGCAGGTCACGGCGGGATGATCGCCCGGGACGCCCGACTCGACCAGAGCGTTGACGGCCAGCGCCGTGTCCCACACGGGAGACAGGCAGGGCTGGACGCGCAGGGTGTCCCCCTCCTCGATCTCCAGCTTCTCCAGCTCGCGCGCCTGCAGGAGAATCGTCGGGTGGTCGGGGGCGTATCCTTGCGCGCGCAACGCGAAAATGGTGTTCACGATGGGCGGAAAGATGGCGCCGAGGCCGTCGCTGTCCTGGAGGCGCTCCAGCGTCCAACGCTCCGCTTTTTCCAGGGCGAAGGAGCGCAGCATCCCGAGAGGCAGCCATTCCGTGCGCTTCACCAGCGCGTCGACGGCGTAGAAGAACGAGCCCCACGCCGTGCGCTTCGGAGGGCGGTACTGGTCGGACCGAAGCTCCGCGATCGCCGCGGCCGCGGGGACGGCGCAGCTCGGCTTGCGGGCGCTGATGATGCTGAGCGGCACGAGGATCGCCCGCGACCACGAGGACATCTCGTAGATGTTCAGGTAGAACCGGCGCGGGAGGAGGACCAGCTCCGGGGGGACCGAGGGGCATTTCGCCCAGGGGTATTGCCCGAAGATCGCCAGATAGATCTTCGTGAAGGAGTTGCAGGCGTCGATGCCACCGAGCCTGAGGATGACCCGGCGGGCGCGCTGCATGTGCCCGGCTTCGGGATCGTCTCCGAGCAGCTTCAGGACGAAATAGGCTTTGGTGGAGGCGCTGACGTCCGGCGGGCCTCCCGGATAGATGGCCCAGCCTCCCTCCTCGAGCTGCTTCCGCCGGAGGTAGTTGCCGACCTTCCCGATCTTCTCGCCGCCGCAGCGGCCGAGGAACCACATCGCCAGGACGTATTCCGACTCGAGGATCGTGTCCCCTTCCAGCTCCCCCCGCCAGTGGCCATCGGACGCTTGCAGCGCCAGGAGGTGCCCCTGCGCGCGCTCGAGCGCCTCGCGCAGGCGGAGGGCCGATTCGGCGGAGCTTTGGGGGACGGAAGGGGCGAAGGCGGAACCGTGGGACACCCTGGATAATCCTCCCTCTCCACTTTGGCTGCAACTGCCCGCGGGGTCAAGCAAATACACTACCACCGTTTACGGCGTTAACGAAACTCCAGCCGTCTCCGGGCGGGGTGGTCCAGGAGACGTGCCACTGCCGGTTTGCCGGTAGCGGGGACGAGGTTTCCGGCCGGGCCCTGCCTCGCGGCCGGCCCTCGAACTGACCCGTGCCCGTCTCCCGGCGGCTCTCCGCACCTGCGCCGCGCCGCTCTTTTTTGCTTTCCCCACCGCCCGCAAGCCGCCGGGGCCGCGGGCCGCGCCGCCTTGACCTCAGTGCAAGGCAGTGCTAGGTTTTGCTCAATCCGGTCCCAATCCGTCCGAAAGGAGACTCGACCATGAGCCGCCCACATCGAGTTGGAACCTCGTCCTTTCATTTCCTGCGCCTCGGACGCGCGCTCGCGGTCGGGGTCGTCCTGGCGGCGGGGATCCTGTCGTCCTCCGCCCAGACTTCCGAGAACGCTTTCCGGATTTATCGCCTCGGCAAGACGGCCACGTTTCAACGAGGCTGCTTCGCGCCTTGCCTGTGCCCCGTCATGGAGACCGGCGGGGTCGAGGGGACCTTCGTTCTTACTCCGACCGGCGCAGCGGGCTCGTTCCGGACCTACTCGGTCACCGAGGTCAACTGGTCCGTCACCCTCCCCTCGGGGCCGATCCGAGTGACCGGCGGCGGCAGCTACCAGATCGGCGGCTACCCCGTTCAGGAACAGCTCTCGCTGGATCTGAAGGGGGGGGACGACCCGGTCCAGCATTTCGACAGCGGCCTGGTCGCGGGCGGGGGCGACTTCCCCCGGATCGCCGTGACGATCTCCATTCATGGCCAGTACTGCTTCGACACGGCGTTCGGCGTCGACGCCTCGCCGGTGCCCACCGATGAAGTCCACTCCTACAAGCTGCTGCCCCAGAGCACCTACCAGCGAAGCTGCGGCGGGCCCTGCGCCTGCGCCCCGGGGCCGGTCCTGCCGATCCGCGGCAGCTTCTCGCTCGTCGACCTCGATCCGACGCCGCTTTTCAACCAATTCGTCGTGACGATGGTGAAATGGCAGGTGGCTCCCGATCCTTCCTCCACTTCGGCTTCGGGCCTGCCTGTGAGCGGCGACGGCTTTTACCGCGTGGGCGGCGAATTCGCGGTGCAACAACAGATGAGCCTGGATCTGAAGGTCGGAACGGAGCCTTCCGCCTTGTATGACAGCGGCCTGGTGCCAGGCGGCGGCGCCTTCCCGAGGATCGACGTCAAGATTGAGAACGGAGCGGGAAGCTGCGTGACGACGGTGATCGACTTGCATGCCAAGCCGGCGCTCTCGGGAAGAATGGCTTCCCCGTCGCTCGAAAACTCCTCCTTCTAGGACTCGAGAGCGAGGCGCTCGGCGCATCCCCCTTCCTCTCGTCGCGCCAAAGGAACGATGAACGAGGTCAAGGCCCGGATTTCGCAGGCGGCGCAGGAGCTTTTCCTCAGCGAAGGGGTCGACGGCGTGTCGATGCGGAAGATCGCCGACCGCGTCGGGGTCACCGCCACGGCGCTCTACCGCCATTTCCGCGACAAGGAGGAGATCTTCGGCGAGATCATGAACGCCGGCCTGACGATCCTGTCGGAGTATCTGAGTCCGGCGCTGAAGGGCGAGGACCCCTACCGCCGGCTGACGGGCTTGATCGACGCCTATCTGCGCTTCGCCCTGGAGCAGCCGCGGTATTTCGACCTGGCCTTCCTCGTCCCGGGAGCCATGGCCGGGATCTCCGAGGAGCTGGAGCGGCGCAATCGCGCCACCTTCAAGCTCGCGGTGGAGCAAGTCGCGCGATGCATGGAAGCGGGAATCTTCCGGCGGAGCGATCCGATCGGGACGGCGATCTATCTTTGGTCCACGGCGCACGGCCTGGTCATGCTTCAGAGGACGAACCGGCTCGGAGGCGACGCGGCGCAGTTTCGCAAGCTCTACCGCTCGGTGATCGGACGCGCGCTCGACGGGCTCCGGGAGAGTCCCCGTGCGAAGGCGCGGGGACCGGCGGCGATCAGGGCTGCGAAGCGGCGTCGAGAAGGGGCTTGAGCTCCCCCTTGGCGTCCATCTCGCGCACGATGTCGCACCCGCCGATGAGCTTGCCGTCGACGAACACCTGGGGGATCGTGGGCCAGCTCGAATAGGCCGACAGGACTTGGCGGTACCGCGGATCCGGAAGGATGTCCACGGCGGCGAAGGGGACGCGGTGCTTCCGGAGGATGTCCACCACGCCAGCCGAGAAGCCGCAGCGGGGCATGTCGGGCGTTCCCTTCATGAAAACGGCGACCTTGTTCTCTCGGATGACCTTCTGAATTTCGTCGAGAATCGGATCGGGCATCTCATCCTCCGCGAATCGCGCCCGGGCCTCACGGCTCCGGAGCGCTGGTTTTCAGGGATAGGGCGTGGATCTCGTTGGTGGCCATGAGATCCCGCAGCGGAGCGTAAACCATCTGGTGCTGCTCGACCAGGGTCTTCCCGCGGAACTGCTCGGCCACGACGATCGCTAGGAAGTGATCCCCGGTCCCGGTCGTGTCCCGAACCTCGATCCGGGCGCCCGGAAGCGCGCCGGCGATGAGCGTCTCGACTTCCGCGGGCGTCGGCATCGGAAGATCCTCTCCGGTATCGATAAGGACGGCCACTCCCCGCGCCGCCGAGTGTAAAATGCCCGCGGCGCCCCTCTTATTCCGGGGACGCCGCGGGAGAAACGAAATGTCCGAAGACACTCAGCGCTGGTCCGTCTGTCCCATCGAAGACTGCGAGTACGCTCAGGAATACGATCCCGACGCCGCCGCCTTCTGTCCCGACTGCGGGATGGAGCTGATCTCCGAGTGCCCTTCCTGCAAGAAGCCGGTCATGTCGGCGGATCAGATTTCCTGCAGCGATTGCGGGACGGGCTTCAAGGAATAGCTCCCCGTTACGGGTAGATGCCCCGGACCCGGGTCGCCTCCGCCACCCGGCCCACGGCGAGGATGTAGGCGGCGGTCCTCATGTGGACGCCGTACCGCTCCGCCACCGAGTGGACCTCCTTGAAGGCCTGCGTCATCTTCCGCTCGAGGTGGCGGTTGACCTCGTTCTCGTCCCAGAAGAACGAATAGAGGCCCTGGACCCACTCGAAGTAGGAGACGGTGACGCCCCCGGCGTTCGCCAGGATGTCGGGGATCAGGAACACGCCGTTCTTGAAGAGGATCTCGTCGGCGCCCGGCGTCGTCGGCCCGTTGGCCGCCTCGGCCAGGATTTTCGTCTTGATCTTGGACGCGTTCTGGAGCGTGATCTGGTTCTCGAGGGCCGCCGGGACGAGCACGTCGCACTCGGTCTCGAGCACCTGGGCGTTGGTGATGTTGTCCGCCTCCGGATAGCTCGTGACGGATCCCGTCTTTTCCTTGTGAGCGAGAGCCTTCGTCGGGTCGATGCCGGAGGTGTTGCGGATTCCGCCCCGGGAGTCGGACATCGCGACGATTTTGGCTCCGTCCTCGTGCAGGAGCCGCGCCACGATGCTTCCGGCGTTACCCGCCCCCTGGACCGCCACGCGCGATCCCTTGAGGTTCAATTTCAGGATCTTGCAGGCCTCGCGAATCGTGAACTGGCAGCCGCGGGCGGTCGCCTCGTTGCGGCCTTCGGATCCCCCGACCGAAAGGGGCTTGCCGGTGACGACGCCGAGGCAGGAGTACCCCTTCGTCATGCTGTAAGTGTCCATGATCCAGGCCATCGTCTGCGGAGTCGTATAAACGTCGGGCGCCGGAATGTCCTGTTCCGGGCCGATGATGACGCTGATTTCGGAGGTGTACCGGCGGGTCATTCTCTCCAGCTCGCCGAGGGACATCTCCTTGGGATTGCAGACGACCCCTCCTTTGCCGCCGCCGAAGGGAATATTCACGGTGGCGCACTTCCAGGTCATCCAGGAGGCCAGCGCCTTGACCTCGTCGAGGCTGACGTCGGGATGGTAACGGATGCCGCCTTTCGCGGGACCCCGGGCGATGTTGTGCTGGACCCGGTGCCCTTCGAAGACTCGCAGGGTGCCGTCGTCCATTTTCGTCGGAATGGCAACCGTCAGCTGGCGCTTCGGAGTCTTGAGCACCATGCGCAGGCCCGCATCGAGGTTGAGGTGATCGGCGGCGGTGTCGAACTGCTTCTGGGCGATTTCGAACGCATTCAGAGTTTCACTGGCCATCGTGAGCTCCTGTGCTCCTGATCGGAGATCGCCGGAACGAAAGTCGACCCCGGGGCCGGCAATCGGCGACCGCGGATCTCCTTCAGTGCGGCATGAAGGGAGCCGATTATATACCGATTGGCTTGTGCAACGCACCCGCGGGACGGGGCGGAGCCGGCCCCGATGCGAGCCGGCGGCGTTGATCCTCGCGACGGGATGACGAGAGGCTTGCTGCAGGTTTGGACCGCGCTCCCCCCCAGCTGCCGGGCGAGGAGGCGCGGTCCGGCGATCCGGGTCCTTACCTTACAGAATCTCGCACACGTAACAGTTGGGACCGGTCCTGACGCAGGCGCCCCCCCTCGCGGCACATTTCGCGGGGTTGCAGACGGTACCGCACGAAGAGGGAGCGGCCGACGCCGTGTTCAGCGAGATCATGTAACCACCAGCAGCTACGAATACCGCCAAGAGCAGCAATCCGAACAGCCTTTTCACGCGACTCTCCTCCAGGATGGGCTGCAAGAGTCGGCTTCGAACCCCTCGAAGCCGATTCAGAAGCCGTCGAAGCAGGACCAACGGACAAATTTCACCGAAGCCGGGGGTTTTCCGGCGCGCGCCCGTTTTTTCATTCGGGCGCCGGGTCCTGTCTGCCGGTCCCCCCGCAGCCTGGCGATCGTCCGGAGAACGGGAGCCCCGAAGAGTCGGTTCCGGAAGGCGTCGAATGACTGCTGGAGGGGCCGGAAGGGGGCGCTTCTTTTAACCCTGGGCCCGCCGGCGGGTGGGGGCGCGATGGGACGAGGCGAGACGGAAGGCGAGGCTTTCCAGCTGAATTTTCAGATCGACGTTGCGGAGGCTGGTCGCGGGGGGCACGCGGACCTGGGCGGGGGCGAAGTTGAGGATGGCGGGGATTCCGGCGCCCGCCACGGCGTCCGCCGCCGACTGGGCCGCGGGGGCGGGGACCGCGAGGACCGCGATTTGCACCCCTTCGCGCTGCGCGACCTCGCGAATCTGCGAGACCGGCAGGATGGGAGCCCCGTTCCGGCAGGCTCCTCCGATCTTGTCCGGCGCCGTGTCGAAGAGGGCGACGATCCGAAAGCCCTCGCGGTTGAATCCGGCGTAGTCGCCGAGGGCCATGCCCAGGTTTCCCGCCCCCACGATGACGACCTTCAAGTCACGGTCGAGGCCGAGAATCCGGGTGAGCCGGCCTTTCAGCTCCTGGACGGAATAACCGACGCCGCGCACCCCGAATCCGCCGAAATTCGCCAGGTCCTTGCGAATCTGCGCCGAGCTGAGCCGGAACTGATCGGCGAGGGTTTGGGAGGAGATCGTGACCACCTTCTGGCGCTGCAGCTCCTCCAGGCAGCGCAGGTAGAGCGACAGACGCTGCGTGACGAGATCGGAAACTTCCGCCCCGCGCTCTCGTTTGCGCCTCATCGAGGAGACCCTTCCTCCTGCCGAATACAGTCACCGAACCGTCCGGTGTCGCGTCTCCGAGACTCCGTTACGCTGGGCCGGTCGACCCGCGGCGAGTTCCAGCCGCCGGGTCCGAACCTCCCCGAATGCGGCCGTCCATCCCGGCCAGTCGCGTCGCGCCTCGCTGGCGTGCCGCGCTGGGCGCGCGGCGCTTCGGTGCGCCTTGCCATCCGGGCGTCTCGATCGCCGCGAGGGGAACCTGATTGCCCGGCCGCAACACTAGGGCTTCTTTTCGGGGACGGAGACCTGGAATCGCGCCTTGGCCGCGGAAGTGACGGCCAGCTTGTGGATGACGCTCTTGGCGCTGAACTCGCACGAATCGACGCGGTCGCCCGGCTTCAGACTCTCGAGCGTGGCCGGCTGCCCGTCGAGCGTCAGGGCGCTCTGAGGAGTCGCGAACACCTGATACTCGTTGACGTGGGTCTTGATGAGAATCATGTGACGATCGGGGAAGAGCCGGACCACCGTCCCTTCGATCGTCCTCCACTCGGGGTGTTCGGCGGCCTTCGCCTTCCCTTCGGAAGTTGTCGAGCCCTCGGCCGGCTTGGCCGCTTCGGTGGGTTTCTTTTGCATCTTGGTCTTGGCTCCCGTCTCCTCGTCGGGCCGAGCCGTGAGCGGCGACAGGAAGAGGGCCAGAAGAACGGAGAGGATCCGGACGGACGGGCGGGCGGTTTTCATCGATACCTCCGAAATGGCGCTAGAATACAGGCATTCTAACATCCCCGGCTCGACAAGCCTCAGCCGGTGCGCCCGTCCCGGTCCGCTTGCCCTAGAGAAGAGAACGGGACAGATCCAGGAGCCATCCGGGGAACAGCCCCAGGAAAAGGGTCGCGGCCGCCGCGAAAGCCAGGGAAATCCCCTCGGGGGAGGTGGGCCCGGGAGGTATCCCGGCGGCGGACGGCTCCTTCATGTGCATGTGGACGACGACTCGCAGGTAATAGAAGGCTCCCACGACCGAGTTGAGGACCCCCAGGACCGCGAGGAAATAGAACCGGCCGTCGATGGCGACGCGGAACAGGAAGAACTTCCCGAGGAAGCCGGCCATCGGCGGGATCCCCGTCAGCGACAGCATGAACATCGTCATCACCGCCGCCAGGAAGGGGCGCCGGCGGGCGAGGCCCGAATAATTTTCGAAGGAGTACCCTTCCTCGGCGCCGCCGGAAGTCCGCCCGATGACCGACGCCACGGCGAAGGCGCCGAGGTTCATGAAGATGTACCCCGCCAGGTAATAGACGATGGCCGAAAGGGCCGCCTGGCGGCTCTCCACCGCCGAGGTCACGACCACGCCGACGAGGAGGTAGCCGGCGTGCGCGATCGAGGAGTAGCCGAGCATCCGCTTGACGTTCGTCTGGGCGAGCGCCACCACGTTGCCGACGATCATGGTGCACGCGGCCATCAGGGATAGGGCGGCGATCCACCCCGCCTCGACGCTCGGGCCGCGGAAGGCGACCCCGAAGAGACGCAGGATCGTCGCCAGGGCCGCCGCCTTCGTCCCGGCCGCCATGAATCCCGCCACCGGAGTCGGGGATCCCTGATAGACGTCCGGGATCCAGAAATGGAACGGCGCGGCCCCCAGCTTGAAGGCGAGCCCCACCAGCAGCAGTCCCATGCCCGCCATGGCGCGCGGATCGATGGCCGACTCCGCCGGAAGCGCAAAGGCTCGCGCGATCCCCCGCAGCTCGATGCTCCGGGTGACGCCGAAGAGGAGCGCGGCCCCGTAGAGGATGAAGGCGGTGGCGAAGGCCCCGAGCAGAAAGTACTTCATCGAGGCCTCGACCGATTTTTCGACGTCCCGGGTGAAGCCGGCCAGGATGTACAGGCTGATCGAGAGGATCTCGAGGCCCAGGAAGATCGTCAGGAGGTTCTCGCTGCTGGCCATCAGGATCATCCCGATCGCCGCCGTGAGGATCAGGACGTAATACTCCCCCTTCCCCTTCCCTTCCTGCTCCACCAGGGGGATCGACGTCAGCACGGTCAGGCCGGCGGTGGCGAGGAAGAGCAGGGTGAAAAGGAGGGAAAACCGATCCACCAGCAGCGCGCCCGAGAACAGAGAGGCGGCGGCGCCGTCGCGCAGGAGGCGGAACGCGCTGACGCCGGCGAGCAGGATTCCCATGAAGGTGAGGTATCCCGTTGCCTTGTCCAGCCGGCGGAACAGGGTGACGAGCAGCAGCGCGAGGACCGCCCAGGCGGCCAGGATCGTCAGCGGCGCGAGGCGCGCCAGGCTCTCGGGCACCGACTCGATCATAGAAGGTACCAGAGGAGCGCGACCGCCCCGAGAAAGAGGGCGAGCGCGTAGTTGCGGACGTGGCCGGTCTGGAACAGCTTGAGGATCTGGGCGCCGACCTCCAGGAAAGCGCCGGCGCCGTTGACCACGCCGTCCACCACCCGGCGATCGAACTCCCCCAGAAAATCGCAGAGCCGCCCGTAGGGCCGCACGACGGCGGCGTGATAGAGCTCGTCGACGTAGTACTTGTTTTCCAGCAGCCGGGCGAGCACCGGGAAGCGCCCGGCGAGGCGCGCCGCAATCTCCGGACGCTGCACGTAGAAGCGATAGGCGAAGAAGATCCCCGCCGCCACGCCCGCCAGCACCAGCGTCATCAGTCCGTACTCCAGCCCCGCCGCCTCCCCCGCCGCCTCGTGGGCCGGGGAAGAAGCCTCGCCGAACACCGGCGCGAGGTAATGCTCGAACCCGTTGAGATCCACCCCGAAGCTCAGGCTCTTCGGGATCCCCACCCA
>DASYRE010000059.1 GCA_036004685.1 Candidatus Polarisedimenticolia bacterium
CGATCGTGCGGCATCGCTTCCCTCCACGCGTCCGGCGGTGTGCGCTCCCGGTCAGAGTCGCCGCGACCCTACACCAGGAAGGCTGGATGGGTCCATGGCCCGCGCCACCGCCTCGATCGGAGCAACAACACCGCTCGATCGGCGCCTTGACGATGGGCCCGCCGGCGACGCACTATCGCGGCCGGGAGGAGCCATGGAATTCGGCGTGTTCGCGGAGCAAATGCGGCGCGGAAGCAGTCAGGGGGAGTCGTTCCGCGAGATGTTCGATCTCGTCGACGCGGGCGAATCCTGGGGGCTCGACGTCTTCTGGCTGGCGGAGATGCTGGTGAATCCAGGCCGCTCGGTGCTGTCAGCGCCGCTGCTGGTGGCGAGCTGGATCGTGGGGCGCACCAAGCGGCTGCGCGTGGGGACGGCCGTGCAGCTCCTGCCCCTGAACCATCCGCTCCGCGTCGCCGGCGAGGTCACCACGCTGGATCATCTGAGCCAGGGTCGGTTCGACTTCGGCATCGGTCGGAGCGGCGGCCCGCGCGCCTATGACGCGCTCGGCGTGCCGTATGCGGAGAGTCAGGACCGCTTCTTCGAAGCCCTGGAGATCATGCTCCAGGCCTGGAAGGGCGAGTCCTTCAGCCACGAGGGCAAGTTCTATCGGTTCACCGACGTCGCCGTCGCCCCTCGCCCGTATCGGTCCCCGCACCCACCCCTCCGGATGGCGGCCACGAACCCGGAGAGCTTTCCCCGCGTCGGCCGGATGGGACTGCCCATCTTCGTCGGGCTTCGCGGCATGGACATCCCGGAGCTGACGGGGCACCTGCGGGTGTATCGCGAGGCGTGGCGCGCCGCGGGCCACCCCGGCAACGGCGATGTGTGCCTGCGTATCCCCGTGTACGCCGCCCCCACCGAGCAGGCCGCGCTGGAAGAGCCGCGGGAAACCATCACCTACTACATGCGCCGTCAGGCCGACCTCACCCGGGCTCCGATCGGCCGCGCCGGGACCGGACCTGCCGAGCGACGACAGACGCAAGCGCAGCGACTCGCCAGTCTCTCCTACGAAGAGATCCTCACCACCAAGGTCGCATTCGGTACCGCCTCGGGACTCACCGACCGTTTCACGGGCCTGAAGAAAGAACTCGGCGTGAACGGCGTCGCGGTCGAGCTCAACCCCGGGGGACTCCTGTCGCCGGCGCAGGAGATGCGGAGCCTGAAGATCCTCACCCACGAGGTGATGCCGGCGTTCAAGTGATACGATGACGCGCGAACCCATTCTTCAAGGAGGGCCTCCATGGCCGAAGGCAAGGTCCACGTCGAGATCGTCTACTGCGTCTCCTGAGGCTACTTCCCCGTGGCCGTCAGTGTGGCGGCTGAACTGTCCTCGATCAACTATCGCGAAACGGCGATCACGCTGACCCCGGCCGAGAAGGGCCGGTTCGAGGTGTACCTGGACGGCAAGAAGGTCTACGACCGGAAGGAAGAGGGAGCCGTGGATTTCCTGCCGGCGCTCAAGGAGATCCACAAGATCCGGGAGACCATCCGTCAGGTCTTCGCCGAGGAGCCGGCG
>DASYRE010000060.1 GCA_036004685.1 Candidatus Polarisedimenticolia bacterium
TCGCCCGCTTGGCTCGAAGCGAGATCATCAACACGATCTTGACGGATAGGACTCATCGGAACTCCGAGATCATGCTGGAGAGAAGAAAAACTCTCTCAAATCGCTATTTTTCCGCAGCCTGCTAACCGAAGAAGCACGAAAACTTGTCCTCCTTCACCGTCTTCAGGAACAGCTTAAGCGTGCCCACCGCTTTGACCGGCTCGTATGAATGCCACTTTAAGTCTGCTCTCTGCCAATAAATCCTCCAAACCCCCAGCCGCTTGTTCCATGTGGCCTTGGCAATTGCGTCCTCATGCCTTTCATTCGGACGCTGAAATGCCGGTCGAATCTCAAACAACTCAACGCTTGTCCCATAATGCGATAACCGAGATCCAGCTTTGACCTGATGTGCACAGGTGGACGGTTCGCCTCCAGCCACGCATTCAGAACACGCTTGTTTTGTGCGATCTCTATATCAGTAAAAGCCATTTTCTTCTGGCACCTAACGACGCGTATAAGCTGCGGCGGGAACCTGACCCGAAACCGCGCAACGAAGCCCGAGACCGAGAAGAAACAACGGCGGCATCGAAAGGAACACCAACACCACTTCAGAAGAAGTGTGCCTATTGACGGCCGGGGGCCTTATAAGAGTTAGCCAAACCCGTCGCTTCTCTCACCGAGATCAAATGGTTCTATATGATGGAGCTCTGCGAGGCTGCGGAGCTCTTCAGTCCCTTCGATCACAGTGACGGCGCCTTCCTGAGCTTCCCGTCGTTGCTCACTCGTAAGGCGACCGGTCGTAACGAAGATGGCTGAACCGACTCGGCGAGCGAAGCAACCCGCTAGAAACTTCAGCCATTCGGTCTGAGTTGGAGCGTTATTCGTTTGGTGCAGCTTCACCTGCACGCCAATGTTTCGTGGTTCATCGCTCGCGTCGCCGATTCGCGAGCCGACGAAATCGAGGCCTCGCTCGGTGCTCTTGTGCACACCTGGTGGTACCAGGCGTAGTGAGGGTACGCCGAGCGAAGGAACCGGAGCACCCACTTCTCGAAGGCGGTTCCTTTCGCGGCGTTCGGTGGAACTCCCTCCTCGCTACCCGTGTCGACGTTGACGGCGACTTCCGATGCCTGGGGAGCTGATCCGGCGAACTCACGGCCTTCCGGGGTGACACGCCATCCGGGACGATTCTTGTCGTGTGGATAGACATAGCCCGCTTCGACCGCCACGCTATTCACGAAGAAGCGGAGGCTCGCGCGACCCTGGTCCGAAAGGGTGAAGCCGAGGGGGCGCACCTGTACTTCAAGGGCATCGTACAGGTCAGCCATCTGCGCTTCGCCGCTGCGCTCGATGATCCGTCTGAGCGCGACTCGGATCTGTTCGTCGCCGGAAAACCCAGCCTCGAACCCAGTTGCCTGTCGAACTTGTTGGGTCGCCATCATTCAGTTCAGGCTAACGGCCGCGGCTGAGCTGCGCCGCGCTGGTAAAAGAGCCATCCTACAGTTTACGCGCGGCGTCAGCTCCAGCCCCTAGTTAGGCAGCGCGAATTCGCATGCTAAGTACGACACGCCAAGCGACCGCTGGCGGCCCGATGTAGAAGGAACGACGACCTGGGAATCATAGACTTCAGTCCCAATGGCTACCTCTCGGCTCGTACCGCATCGCCACCGCCCCCGAGCCGAACTCCAGCCGGCTCACGAGCTTCAAGTCGACATGCTTCGATAAGCCTGCGAACAACGTCGGCCCATGCCCCGCTAGCCTGGGGTGCACGACGAACTCGTACTCATCGATCAACCCCAGCTCCGCCAACGCCTGCGGGAGCTTCACGCCTCCCACGAACAGTTCTTTACCCGGCTCCTGCTTGAGCCGCTCAACGGCCTTTCCCAGATCCCGCGCACGAGCTCCGCGTTCCAATCGACCCGGTCCAGGGTGCTGGACACGACGTACTTCTTTGCCGCGTTGATCGTCCGGGCGAAGGGTTCCATCCAATCGGCCATCCAATCAGGCCTCGCACCCGCCGGCCACCTCCACGCTGCCTCCATCATTTCGTAGGTTACCCGGCCAAAGAGGAGGGCATCAGCCTGCGCGAGGTCCTCGGCCGCGTGACGATGCAAGTCTTTGTCCGTGGGTATTGCACGATGATCGCAGCACCCGTCCAATGTGACGTTGATGGAATACCGAAGGGGCCGCACTATGTGCTCCTGAAGCGGGCAACGCTCCGCTGCAACCGGTTGTTATGCGCCAATGAATGAACGTATTCGGCTCCAAGCCGAAGTTATACGCCGGCGTCGCCGGCTTCCGGATACCACCATCCGAAAAACTCCTCAACAGCCTTTGGGCCAAGCTCGAGCACGGCTTCGGCGAGGCGCGTTTGACCCCGCGAGACCAAGAGTGCGGCTGCGGCCGCCTGACCAAACACATGATCCCAGGCGTAGCGACTTTGCCGATGCACGGCATCCGCAAGAAGTGAGATTGCTTTCACGTAGCCACCTACCAAATCTTCAGGTATAGGCAGTGCATTCCTGCTGCCCTGGCGGTGAACCTCAACAGACGCAGGAAACGCAAAGAAATGCCAAGCGCACGGGCCGTCGACTGCCAGCGCGATTCGAACGATATGAGGGACCGTGGCATAACACGCGTCATACACGGTGCCTTGATGATGAACGGTGCCCCATAAGAACTCCCACGTCTCCTCATCTGCGTGGTGCGGAGCTCGTTCCAGTACTCGGAGATATCTGGCACATCGCTCGCGATGCCAAATGCATGGTGTAGTTCAACCCACCGGCCGCTGCTCAGTGACAGGACTTCCATTGCTCCTCGTGCGTATAAAGCTGCGGCGTGCGAGCGGCGGCGGTTCTTGCCGTGTGAGCGCGTGCCGCACGCCGGCAGCTTAATTCGCATGTTATACGCCGTGCTCTCGTTCAGGCCGTACGGGTGAGCGGACGTACAGCAACGAGATCGGAGTCAGAGATTGGACGGACGTCTGAGAATTTGAGCGTAACGAGAGCAGTTGTGCGGCCAGACGCTGTCACGAACTCGACTTCGAGGCCATCAGGCGGGTAGAGCTCAACCACGGCGCCAAGATCTCCAGCCTTAAGTCCATGAGCAGGGAGGTCCCGGATAAGAACAACGGTGTCGAGCGCTTGGTAGTCCATGGCTACCTCGGGAAAACCGTCACGAGTCGCGGGGGTGCCCCAGGGGTTGGAAGAATCCAGACCGTTGTAACCTCCAAGGCAATTCCGCTCGGTCCTCTAAGAATACCCGAAATCGAGTATTTCTGGCCATATTCGCTGGCTTCGCCCAGGATAGCTTCTCCATTCCGAGCCCGGTCCAGAATGGCGGACCTCAGATCGACCCAGTTCGCAGCGTCGAAGCCCGCCCGGGCGAGGAATGCGGCTTTGAAACGGCCGATGGGGTGGGACTTCGATAACAGATATTCTCGAACCTTCCGCTCGTCGACGATAGCCCGCTCTGCGTTTGGAAGTTTCATGACCCTTCAGCTTCTCTCAGTGCCATCCAGTGCGTATAACGTTCCGGCTAAGCTGCGGCGCGCGTGCTCAGCCACTCAATCCGGCACCGACCTCTCGCGCGCCGCCAGCTTCAGCCGGTTGTTAGCCGGAGCGGTCCGCCTCACGTACGCCAACGAAACCCTCAGTCGTCACGTCGAACTTCGAGAACCCTAATTCGACCATCGCGCGTTGGAGCGTTGGGGTTAACTCTGTTCCGTACACTTCCACTTCGCTCCACGGTGGGATGTGCGAATACTCGCCATGATGGAGATCGCCGGCTTCTCTCGGATGAGCACTTCACGGTGGATGGGACGCTGGTGGAGGCTTGGGCCGGCCACAAGAGCTTCAAGCCGAAGGACGAGGCTGCGAGGAAGCCGCCGGAGGATCCGGGGAATCCGACGGTGGACTTCACCGGGCAGAAGCGCTCGAACAAGACCCATGCGTCGACGACCGATAAGGACGCTCTTCTTTATCGCAAATCCTTTGGGACCGAATCGAAGCTGTGCTTCGCGGGCCACCTCTTGATGGACAATCGGCACGGCTTGGCGGTGGACGTCGAGCTGACCCAGGCCACGGGCCTCTCGGAGCGCGAAGCGGCCCTGAGAATGGCGGGAAGGATTGGCGGCTTCCAGCGGGTGACCCTGGGCGCGGACAAGGCGTTCGACGTTCGCGAGTTCGTTGGCACGCTCCGGGTAATGAAGGTGACGCCTCACATTGCCGGGAAGAATGCGAGCTACAGCGCCATCGATGGAAGAACGAAACGATTTGCTGGGTACGTCTTGAGCCAGAGGAAGCGCAAGCGAGTCGAAGAGATCTTCGGTTGGCTTAAGACCGTCGCGCTGCTGCGGAAGACGCGGCACCGGGGCCTGGCGCGTGTCGGCTGGATGTTCACCTTCGCCACGGCCATCTACAACTTGGTTCGAATGAAAAACCTGGCGGCGGCAACCGGATGAAGTCGTCCGCGACGCCTCGCCCGCTTGGATCGAAGCGAGATCATCAACACGATCTTGATGGATAGAACCCATCGGGACTCCGAGATCAGGCTGGAGAGAAGAGGAACTCTCTCAAATCGCTATTTTTCCGCAGCCTGTTAGGCACCCGTTAACCCCCTGCGACCCATTCGAAGACACCCAGAACCCGGCCATCATTCGCGTCGATTAGGACACTTCTACCATCGGCCCCGTACTTACTTTCGTGAAGGGTATTCGACACGCCCCATACATAGCCGAATTGGCGATTCCAAGTAAAACCCACACTCCATGGCTTGATGCCGGGCTCCAAGCCGGCCTTCCCAGAAACCTCGCGCGCAGTAGCGTCATTGTAGGGAAAAACGCATTCAAGTGGACTGGCGATGCACGGTGGCACGCCAGACAAGTCTGAGACTTTGCCGTCAGGATCGACAACGCAACTAATGACTTCGTCAACGAAGTGGGTTTCGGGCATGCGGAATTTGAACGTTACCATGCAGTAAGGTCGCTGCATATACTCGGCACAGGCTTCCGGGTGCTCGATGCAATGGGCAGACGGTGGAAAGTACTTTGCACTTTGCGGACTGATGTACTTCCCATAGAAGTCAGAGCCTACCAGTGCGATGATCGCCTGACTAGCGGGCACGTAGACTTGGCCACATTCCGGCTCACCACCCCAGATCATTCCCACAAGCATTAGCGGGAGTGCCACGAAGCTAAGGAATCGCATGGACGTTTTTGGCCTACAAGCAGATGCAGACACCTTGCCGTTTGCTCCTTCGGGTGTGCCTAACCGATGCGGGTTGAGCCGCGGCCAGCTTTTGGCCGTCGGCTCCAAGCCGAGGTTAGCCGGCCGTTCGCTTCAACCGCGATATTCACTGACCAAGATCCCTACCATTACTATAGCGAGGAGAGGAAGCCACGAGGTGATGAAGTGCAGTGCAACCTGCTCCTCTGGCTCAAAGTAGGGATTGTAGGTTGTCGTGAAACTCGTACTGTGCCAGACCGCGAACAAGAGCGCCATACCAATGCCTGCGACGAGGCTATACCGCAGCAACTTCCTGCCCCACGACGGGAGCTGACTGCGGCGGAGTTTTTCCAGGAAGAGCTGTGTGGACAGAGCCAGTAGTAAAAGAATCAGCAGGCCCGGTAATTTGAAGTAGATGAATTGCCAAACTTGGAATCCGACCCCGTTCGCGTACGACTCGGGTGTCTCAGGCAGGGCAAGTTTGGTGCTGACGGTCGCGTATCCATAGCCAACCGTTAACACGGCCCAGAATAGTACCGTCAACAGCATTGCCCTCGACATAATCCCTATCTCGATTTCCAGGTCCGGCTAACGATGCGGGTTGAGCCGCGGCGCGCTTTTCGCCGTCGGCTCCAAGCCGGGGTTAGCGGGCACGTTCACCCTTCCACGCGACGACAAGAGGGTCCTTGGCCCACGTTGCGTCATACCTTCCCTCAGCCGTGCAATTGTCCCTGCTCGCGATCGGTAGCAAACTCCAGACATGTGGTGGGATCGTTGGCTCGCCCTTGACCCTTACCGCTCGGCCGGCAGATTGGACAGTAAGAAACAACCAGAAGACGAATAGCGGATTTGGCTCCCCACCGTGGACAAAATCCATCCAGCCTTCGGCCTGAACCTCACCTGCCGTGTTGAGCACCCGTACTCCAGAAAGACTCTCCAGCATCGCATCGGCAAGACTCGTACAGTGACCTTCCTGACAGGATTGAGACCAGTCAATGGCGAGACCGGAGGGGGTGAGCCCATAGGGCAGCAGGTCATTGAGAAGCTGGCGCTCCACTTCTGACCTCAAATCAGGCCCCATCCGCTCGACTTCATAGGACAATGCTCGGTCCATGACAATGTCCCGCTAACTAGCTTTGTGCCGATCCCCATTATTTGATAGGGCGGCGGGAATGGCGAGAATAAAAAATAGTGCTGCGAGGGAGCGTTTCGGAAAGCCGCCTGAATGCAACGCGATAGAGCGCGCGCGACCGGTTTCGGGGACGACTTTTCGCCGAAATAGACTGACCTGTACGAAAAAATATGGCTGCGAGCGGCGGGCTGGGGAGTCATGGCTTGACCTCTCCGGTGGGTGACGTCGGCGGGCACCCGAGCCGGTCCATCGGGCTGCGGACCGCGGCGGGTCCGCGGTTGAGGACGTGGGTGTAGATCATCGTGGTGCTCACGTCTTTATGTCCGAGGAGCTCCTGCACGGTCCGGATGTCGTAGCCGTCCTCGAGTCGCTTTATCGCTGCCGGATGGTCCAAAACGTGACACCCATGCGCATCGATCACCTATCGTTTGCGCGGGACGGACCTGACCTTGAGCCGGACACCTCCTGGGAATGCCCAGTGGCGATAGGCCTCGATCCATTCGGCACCTCCAGGTGGCGGGAAAGGCAGTGGCATGTCGAGGATGGGGATGGCCTGCCGGCTCCTGCCTCGGCGGCAGATTGCGACGATCTCGTCAGCCTGCGTGAGGTCGATCCGCTCCACAGTAACCGTCACTCCCAGCACCAAGGTCTCGAACGGCAGCCCCAGGTTGTCTTCCAACATCGTCAGGAACCCCGTCTTCTGCTCAGATTCACCATAGGCGTCGACGGTGGCTTCTTTGACGAGCTTTTCTAAGAGAATCTTTTTTGGTGGCCAGCGACGATCTCCTTTCTCAGAGGCTCGTCGTCCTTTCCTTATACGATTTCGCGTCATGGGCCTTCTCCCCCCAGGTCGTCGAAGTGACAAGGAGCCTTCTCGTCATATTCGACGTGGGGTTCGTCGACAGGGTCCGAATAGTTGGAGGGCGGCTCGCCGCGCACATAACCGAGGGCCCGGTATGCTCGCAGCCGCTTCTCGAACATGCGCCGCAGCACAGGCACCGAACCGTCGACATAATCGAAAATACGCACGGTTGTCTTCCCGGGGCGGATCCGATGCAGGCGACCTGCGTACTGTGCCAGCGTTCCCTTCCACGAGATTGGCATAGCAAGGAAAAGAGTATCGAGTCTGATGTCGTCGAACCCTTCACCGATGTACCGCCCGGTCGCAAGGATAAGTCGCTCCTCGTCCTCCGGTATTTCGGCGAGCTGGGTGACGAGCTTCTGCCGCTGCTTGGGGGTTCCACCACCTCGGAGCACGATAAGGTTGCGGACGAAGCCACGCAGCTTCGCCGCGAAATAATCGAGGTGATCACGCCTCTCGGTCAGCAGGACCGGAGACGCCCCAAGTTCGACAGCCCGAATCACGTCGTCGAGGACGAGGCGGTTGCGCTGCTCATCGGCCGCCAGAGCCCCGTAAATGTCTTGAATCCCGACCTCATTCGGCACTGCTTTCAGCCAAAAGCTTGTCTCACGAACGACGAGCTCATATTTGAACAGTTGCCTCGCAGCGGGGCTCTTCGCTTCCACGCAAAAACGTGCGGGTCCGAGCTGCATCTCCAGAATCGGGTGATGACCGTCGCGGCGATTCGGCGTCGCTGTGAGCCCCAGGACGTATCGTGCCTTGACCTCCGAAAGAACACGCTCGAACGACACAGCCGGGACATGGTGGCACTCGTCCACGATGACATGTCCGTAGGTGGCGACGATATCGTCGACGTGTTCCCCACGGACCAGACTCTGAATCATCGCCACATCCAAGATACTGTTGGCATTGCGTTTCCCGCCTCCAATCTGTCCCACTTCCTTCTCGTCGACGCCTAGAAAGGCTGAAATCTGGGCAACCCACTGGTCGAGCAGCGGCCTCCGGTGAACGAGGATGAGGGTGCTGCGACCCCGTTGAGCGATCAGGTGAGCCCCGAGAACGGTCTTCCCGATCCCGGGGGGTCCGACGAATACGCCGATGTCGTGGGGAAGGAGTGCCTTTGCTGCGCGCTCCTGGAGCGGTGTGAGCTCGCCGCGAAACTGGAAGCATAATGGTTGGCCCTCGTGACGCTGATCATCGAGCGAGAGCTTGATGTCATACCTTTTCAGGAGCCCCTCGACCGCGCTGCGGCAGCCGCGTGGCAACGCAATGTGGCGCGGCAACTCCTGGGCGCAGGAGATTACGCGCGGCGTCTTCGCGATCGAAAGTCGCATCGACTGCCTTCTGTAGAACTCAGGGTTTTGGAAGGCGGCAAGGCGCTTGATCTCGTTGAGCAACGGTGACGGGACGGCATCCTTGTCGATAAAAAGCCGCTGGGCGAGGACGGCGTTCACTTCGCTTGGCAGCGGCCCGGGAATGGACGAGCGGCCGGAATTGCCCATTGGCAACTGCCTGCGTGGTTCGGTCCCCTCATCATCCATAGGTTCGGCAATCCTCACACCTACGACCGCATCCCGACGCTCAGCCTCCCGCGCGATCGCCTCGACCCCTTCAGGTTCAAGCCTCGGGACCGCCGCGAGGTAGGCCCATTGATCGAGGTAAGGCTCGAACCCCGCATCGAGGAAGACGGTATTCCCGCGTCGGCGAGCTTCATACTGAAGGGGCAGGGCGATGAGGTTCCCGAAGCCCCCATGTGGCATTGTGTCCTGGTTTGGGAAGAGCCGGTCGTATGAATCCATGCTGAGCTGGTGTCGACGGGCCATTGTCTCGGTGAGAAGGTGGGATCCCATTTTCCGGGCGAGGGCCGACGGGATGGGGGATGCAAAAAAGAACCAGGCGTGGGCACCATTGCCCGACCGGGATCGCTCCAGGGAACAAGGAACTCCCATGATTCGGCAGGTTTCGATGAAACTGGCCACATCTTCCTTCCAAGAAGCCTTGTCGAAATCGACAGCAAGAAACCAGCATGTAGCGTCGCGGAGCAGTGGGTACACTCCCATTACATGGCGACCCCGGAGGTGACCCAGAACGACCTGGTCGTTTACGGAGAGGAAGGCTTGGTTCGGACACTCCCCGCATCGGATTTTGGGAAGCTCGCAAACACCCTTCACGAACTTGTTCGCGCACGCGGGCGCATAGCCCGACTGGCCACTTTTCTTGCTTAGGAAGCGGGTTGGGAAGACATCGTCACGCCCGCGAAAGAGGGATCGGAAAAGCGCCACCTTCTCCACAGCTGAGATCGGACCCGAAGGGCGATTCACGGCCGAAACGTGGCTGCCCGGAACCTGGAGACGGATGGTGGCCTCCAGCTCGCGTCGTAGTGCCTTCAGACGCTCACAAGATTCTTTTCGTTCAGAATTGAGTTTAGCGAGGCGGCCCTCTTCCTGGGCGATGAGCGAGAGCAGATCCGCCCTCGTGGACTTCATTCGATTCCCATGCCGGTGCGACGATCCGGCTCCTATCGACTCGTGTCAGGAAGAGCGTGCGAAATGTCTCAGGGACGTACGTCCGGGGGCGTTCGTTCGCAGTCCGCCGGTCGCCTTCTCATGGTTTCAGCTTTCGCAGGAGCTTCATCTGCCAGTATCCAAGAAGGCAGTGCACCGACGGACATTCTAAAGGTGCATTTCCCAACGGGAGGATTAAGTTGCGCCACCATCTCCGATCGGAAGTGGACGCACACGATGGCGACCCTCCTCGATCACGACGACGGCGCCCCTTCCCAGAGCTTCTGAACACTTGTCAAGAACGACGGACAGGCGATCGATGACGTGTGCGGTGCGGGTGTTGTGGAGACGGAAAACCACCACGCTCACGGTGCGCCCGCGCGCAAGTGCCGCGATTTCGCCGAAGTCGAGATCGAAGGTAAGTACGATTCGACTCTCGGCAATCGCCTTCGCGAAGATTTCGCCGTTCGGAAGTCGGTGAAGACCCTCATCGCGGAGGTGAACCGGCTCGTGACCGTGTTCGCGAAGCCACGTAACGACGCGAACGTCCACACCCATATCCACAAGGAATCTCACCATCTTCTCCGCTGTCTACTGGGTGACGTGGACCTGCTCTTGAGCGAGCCATGCAGCGTATCCGAGAGCCTGCTGAATATCCTCGCGCTCAAGGTCCGGGTATCCGGCCAGGATTTCCTCGAAAGTGGCTCCATGGGCGATCTGCCCTACGATCACCGAAACGGGGATTCGCATCCCGCGGATGCACGCTCGCCCGCCCAGGATCTGAGGGTCGAAGGTGATCCGGTCGAACTCCATCTTGGCACCTCCTTTGCTGCCTATACTAACCCTCTCCGCGGGTATTTCGCATCCCGCCGGTTCCTTCGTGTTCATAAGGCTCGGAAGCGAATTTCCGCGCCCTCGAATTTCGGGCGAGTGGCTATCATGCCGGGGCGCCCTGAACGCCGCTACTCAAGTTCCGATCGGACCGGCTTGGGAGATTTCCGTTCCAGGAACATTTTCACCTTTTCACGAAATCGCTTTGGGGGGCTCGTTGCCCCGGTTTCCCAACGGGCTATTGTGCAGCGATCCACGCCGATCAGAATGGCCAGCCGTTCCTGTGAAATCGCGAGGGATCTCCGGCAGGCAGTCAGCCTCTCGCCTAGGTCTTCAATCTTCTCAAGAGCCTGAACCCCCAGGAACTCGTTGAGCTTAGGCGCTACCCACCGCGCCGGAGCAATTCCACGACGCTCCCAGTTCTCCACGCTCTTCTTGTCGACGCCCAGCACCTTCGCCAGCTTCCTCTGACTCAGCCCCAAGTCCATCCTGCGCTTCCGAATCCGGTCCCCAAGGGTCCTGACTTCACGAGGGTAGCCCGTCGGCAGCCGCTTCTGTCCCCGGAGGGTGACATGGCAAAAAGGCAACGCCTTGCAGCAGATGGGTCGCGAAGGAATGCCGGAAGGTGTGGCAGCTGGCGGGCTTGGTGATCCCGGCCCGGCGGACGGCCTTGAAGACCTCCCGCTGGATCGCCGATTCGTGGAAGTGATGGCGCCGGACCTGCCGGGCCCGCGGTTCCGCGTACCGCCGCGAGGCGGGGAAGACCCATTGCCAGCTCCAGTCCCGGCCGGCCTGGGGATATTTCCGCCCCAGGGCCTCGGGTAGCTCGACCCAGCCGGCGCCGAGCAGGAGATCGGCTTGATGCTGTGACCGGACGAACTCCAGGTGCCGCCTCAGCCTCTCCTGCGCGATGGCGGGGAGCAGCGTCACGCGATCCTTGTTCCCCTTGCCGCGCCGCACGATGATCTGGCTGGCACCGAAGTCGACGTCCTTGATCCTCAGGCGCAGAGCCTCGGTCAACCTCAACCCGCCGCCATAGAGCAGCGTCACGACCAGCCAGGGGATTCCGCCGAGATGCCCGAGGATCGCCCGCACTTCGTCGCGGGCGAGGACCGTTGGAAGCCGCCGGGGCCCGCGGGCCCGGACGAACCCTTCCAGCCAGGCGAGGTCGCGGCGCAGCACCGTGCCGTAAAGGAACAGAAGCGCGCATAGCGCCTGGTTCTGGGTCGAGGACGCCACTTTGTGGTGAATGGCGAGGCTGGTCAGGAAACGGGTCACTTCCTCCTGGCCGAGCGGGGAGGGATGGCGCTTGCCGTGGAAGAGGATGAACCGCCGGATCCAGCCGACGTAGGCCTCCTCGGTCCGGGGGCTGTAATGCTCGGCGCGCAGGCGCCTGCGGACTTCGTCGAGGAACCTCGGTTTGTCCGCGGAGGGCCGCGAGTCGGGAGTGATGACCAGGGGCATCGGCACGGTGGTGTCGGGGGAGTCGAGATGGGCGATCATTCGAACCCCCGGGGAAATGGCTCTCCTGGCTCGGAATGGGGGCGCGTTGGTGAAACTATACGCCGCCGGAGGCTTTGGCGCAAGGACGGGTCGGACGCCCACGGCGGCGAACGCGGGGGATAAGCCGCACCCGAGCCTGGCCAATTAGGGCGATGCGCGTCGAAGAAGGGGCCCGCCGCGTTCGCCGTCAGTGAGTCTCGGTCGAGCCCCACAGCTCCTTCAACCGCTGGTCGCGGCCGCAGGAGAATCGATAGAACTTGTAGCGGACGGGGTTCTTCATGTAGTAGTCCTGATGATAATCCTCGGCGGGATAGAAGGCCGTGGCTTGAACGATCTCGGTGACCAGCGGCTGCTTGAAGCGCCCACTGCTCTCCAGCTCCTTCTTCGATTCCTCCGCGAGCCTCTTCTGCTCGTCGTTGTGATAGAAGATTTCGCTGCGGTATTGCTCTCCGACGTCGCAGAACTGGCGGCCCTTCGCCAGCGGGTCGACGTTGTGCCAGAACACCTCCAGGAGCTTTCGATAGCCGACCTTGGCGGGATCGAAGAGAACCTGGAGCGCTTCGGCGTGACCGGTCGTCCCGGACGAGACTTGCTCGTAGGTGGGGTTTACGGTGCGCCCGCCCGTGTATCCCGAGGTCGTGGAGATTACGCCGTCGATCTTGTCGAAGGGCGGCTCCATGCACCAGAAACACCCGCCCGCGAATGTGGCGGTTTCGTATTTGTCCATCGGTTTTCCTTTCGCGTCTTGTCCGACGGCTTGGTTGCCTCCGCATCCGGCTAGAGCCAGCAGGGCCAGGATCGCGGCGAAGCGCCCTACCCTCGTTTTCATGCTCGGGTTCGCGGCGCTGGCGGCCGCATGGCAGCGCTTCATCGTCACGTCCTGAGCGCCGGCAGCGGCGTCCCCTCGGGCGCGAACTCCAGCGCGACGCCGTTGTTGCAGTACCGCAGCCCGGTGGGTGCGGGGCCGTCGTTGAAGACGTGTCCCTGATGGCCGCCGCAGCGGATGCAGTGGTACTCGGTCCGCGGCAAGAACAGCTTGAAGTCCCGCCTCGTTCCGATGTGCCCTTCAAGCGGCCGGAAGAAGCTTGGCCAGCCGGTGCCGCTGTCGAACTTGGCCTCCGAGCTGAACAGGGGAAGGCGGCAGGCCGCGCAAAGAAACGTGCCGTGGTGCTTCTCCTCGTTCAAGGGGCTCGTGAAGGCCCGCTCGGTCGACTCCTCGAACAGGACGGCGTACTGCTGCGGCGTGAGGAGCTTCCGCCACTCCGCCAAAGGCTTGCTCAGCTTCTCGATCTTTCCCGCCGATTCGCTCTTCTCTCCCGATTTCTCGGGCATTTTCGCGCCCTCCTTTCCGAAGTCGGACGCCGGGAAGAGAAGCCATCCCAGCGCCGCGGCCATCCCGCCATGAACGAACTCCCTGCGTCGCATCGCACCTCTCATGAATTGGCCTGGATTAGTAAGACTGGATTAATCGGCCCTCTTTGGATGCTCCGCGCCTCGAGAAGTTTCGGAATTATCTGGAAACAGCCGGGTTCCTATGCCGCGGCTCGACCCTGGCGAAAGCCTGCACCCCTGATGGGGCACTTGCTCCAGGCTCGGACCAGGCGGATTTCCCACATCTCATTACGGCGCAAGACCTTATCCATTCTAGCTATATCGAGATCGGAATCCACCATTTCGCCCGGATTGCAGGTAAGAAAGCCGTTGACTCGCCCGGACCCGTACCATCCTACCGATGCCCGACTGGATTGCGGTGAAGAAGCCATCGAGCTGAAACTGAGGATGTCCGGCCGGCAGTCAATGTGAAGAAGGTCTCTTCGGTAATTCAATCCGACTCGGAGAGCCGGCGCGAGGCGTAGCGAGCGGCGCCCTTCAAGGTGATCTTCTCATCGAGAATCAGGCGCACCGGCATCGTCTCGAGCAGGGGACGCATCCGCCCCTTGCCGAAAAAGGACTCGAGGAAACCGCCTTCCTTGATCTTGGGAAGGAGCTTCGGCGCGATGCCGCCGCCGACGTACACGCCTCCCGTGGCCATGATCTTCAGCGCCAGGTTGCCCGCCTCCGCCCCGAAGAGCGACACGAAAAGCTCGACCGTCTCGGTGCAAAGCGGTGGGCCTCCGGCGAGAGCTGCCCGGCCGATGACCGCCGCCGGGTCGCCCTCGCGCAGCTCCTGGGCGAGCCATTCCGGTTCTTCCCCGCCGCCGGCGCGCAGGAACAGATAGATGTGGTGAAGACCCGGCCCTGAGACGACGCGCTCCCAGCTCACGGTTCGATGTTGGACCAGGAGGTGCTGGAGGAGAGCGATCTCGCGCGCGTCACGCGGGGCGAAGCCGGCGTGGCCTCCCTCCGTGGCGCAGGGATGGTGCTCTTGGCCGTCCCAGAAGAGCGCCGCCTCGCCAAGGCCGGTTCCGGCGGCGATGAGGGCGGCGTTTCCCCCTCGCTGCGGATCCCCCTCGTTCAAGACTTCCGTGTCGCTGGGCGTGAGGGCCGGAATGCCGTGGGCCGTCGCCTCGAGGTCGTTCAGCAGTGCCACGCTCGGGAGGTTGAGCTGGCGCGCCAGCTCGCCGGCGTCCACCCTCCAGGGGAGGTTGGTGATCTTGCTTCTACCGTCGCGCACCGGACCGGCGACGCCGAAGCAGGCCCGGTCCACGGCCGCGCCCGTTGCAGCCAGGAACGCCGCGATCACCTCTCCGAGACCGGCATGCCGGGCGCTCGGATAGGTGCGCTCTTCCAGCAGCCGCAGGCCGTCGTCGAAGAGAGCGAGGCGGCTGTGCGTGCCGCCGACGTCCCCCGCCAGGATCACCACTTCTTTACCTAGAATGCACAGCGCCTTCCGGATCGGGCGGCCGCGAAAAGCTCCCACGATCGCCTCAGGGATCATAACCGACTATCGATTTCCGGACCTGTCGCGAGATTCCATCCGTTCCGCCCCGCCACTTTTTGCTCCACCCCCCGCCCTTCCTGTCTTGTTGTACCATCTGCCTGGAAAATCATGAAAAAGACCTCTCTCGCGCTGCTTTGGCACCTTCACCAGCCCCTTTACCGGCTGCGGGGCGAGAAGACCTGTTTTCTCCCGTGGGTCCGCCTGCATGCCATCCGCTCCTATTACGACATGATCCGGGTCCTGGAGGAGTTTCCCGAGATGCGCGTGACGTTCAACCTCGTCCCGGTCCTCGTGGAGCAGATCCGGGCCTACGAATCGGGAGCGGGAGATCTCTTCCTCGAGACGGGCGCCGTCCCGGCGGAGGATCTGGACGAAAGGCGGCGGGCCTTCCTTCTGGAGCATTTCTTCTCGGCCCATGAAAGAGAGATGATCGGCGCGTTTCCCCGCTTCGCGGAGCTGAAGACGCGCCGGGATCGGGCGCTGCGGTTTCGCGGGCCGGCGGAGGCCTGGAAGGAATTCTCGACCGACGACCTGCGCGACCTCCAGGCGCTTTTCGACCTCTCGTGGCTCGGGTTCAAGGCGCGGGAGGACTTCCCGGAGATCGAGGCCCTGGCCCGCCAGGGGGGGAAATTCGCGCAGCACGACATCCGGCGAATCCACGAGGTCGAGCGTGAGATCTTGAAGTCCGTGCTGCCGCTTTATCGGGAAGCCGCCGGGCGGGGGCAGATCGAGATCAGCGCCTCCCCTTACGCCCACCCGATCCTGCCTTTGCTCCTGGACACCGATTCCGCCAAGGAGGCGATGCCTCAGGGTTCCTTGCCGCCGCGCTTCCGCCGCCCGGAAGACGCCCGCGCCCAGGTGGAGAACGCTCTCGACCGGATGGAGCGGGAGCTGGGGATGCGTCCTCGCGGCGTGTGGCCCTCGGAAGGCTCGTTGAGCCAGGAGACCGCCGAGATCCTGGCCTCGTGCGGCGTGCGGTGGGCGGGAAGCGACGAAGAGGTCCTGGCGAGATCGGATCGGCGGGAGCCGGCCGACATCAGCATGCCGTGGCGCTCCGGCGCGGGCCGGGAAAAAATAAGCCTCGTCTTTCGGGACCACGATCTCTCCGATCGGATTGGCTTTGTCTACTCCGGCATGGAGGCGGGCCGCGCCGTGGAGGATTTCCTCGGCGGGGCGGAGCAGCGCATGGCCGGCCGGGAGGGGAATCTTCTCTTCGTCGCGCTCGACGGCGAGAACCCTTGGGAGAGCTTTAGGGGATCGGGAGCCGATTTTCTTCGCCGGCTCTACGCCTCGATTCTCGCCAGCCCGCGCTTCGCCGGCTCGACCGTCAGCGAGGCCGTCGAGGCCTCGGCCCAAACGGGGGAGATTCGCCGCCTGCACGCGGGAAGCTGGATTCGGGCCGACTTCGGGACGTGGATCGGCGGTCCCGAGAAGAACGAGGCGTGGACGATCCTCGGCGGCGCCCGATCCGACCTCTCGGCGGCTCTGGACGATCCCCGGATCGACGCGGAACGTCGCGGCGAGGCGTGGGGGTCGCTGCGGGCCGCCGAAGGAAGCGACTGGTTCTGGTGGCTGGACGGGCAGTTCAGCACCGACCACCGTCTCCAGTTCGATGAGCTGTTCCGCGGACACCTTCGCCAGGCCTACGAGTCTCTCGGCCGCGACGCACCTGCATCTCTGTCCCTGCCCATTCCGCGGCCGGCGCCGGCCGGCGCCGAGGGATCGATCGTCGAGCCCCCCGCCTGGCTGGCTCCGAAGCTGGATGGGTATGAGGGAGACTTCTTCGAATGGGAGGGGGCCGCGACGCTTCGCTGGCCGAGGCTCAGCCCCTCCTCGACACTGGAGCGATCCAAAGCGTTGTTCGAGGCGATTCGTCTCGGCTTCTCCCGCACCGGCGATTTCTTTCTCCGGATCGATCCTCCCGCCGCGGCGAACTCCGGCTATTTCGGCAATCTCTGGCTGACGCTCGAGCTCAAGGGGAGCGGGGCGATGAAGGCGGTGGCGCTCGACCTCGACGAGGCCGGGAATCTCCGCCAGGCGTTGCGCGAGGACCTTCCCCGCGAGGTGGGTGTCGCCGCCGCCGGCTCGGGGAGGCCCTCAGGCGCCACGGCGATGGCCCGCAAGATCTTCGAGATGGCCGTTCCCGGCGGCGAGACGGGTCTCAAGCCGGGAGAGGAAGCGGAGATCCGCATCGCCCTCGGACTGGGTGGCGAGCCGATCACCTTGCGCGAGATTCGCATCCGCGTGCCGGCCTTCTCCTCGGGCTCCGGCCCCTGGAACGCGCTTTGAGTAGAGGGCTGACATAGATGGAAGGCTGACATAGCTGGAGGGAGGGCTTGGCGCCGGAATCCTGGGCGTCTATATTGTTCCAGCCCGCGAGGCGAGCCGCGGAAGAAGGAGCCTGAATGTCGTCGGAGCTGAGGAAAGATCCCGTCCTGGGCCGCTGGGTGATCATCGCCGGGGAGCGCAGCAAGCGGCCGAATCCTTTTCGGAACTATCCCATGAAAGTGGAGGAGACCAAGCCCTGCCCTTTCTGCCCCGGCCACGAGGAGGAGACGCCGCCGCAGATCCTCGCCTATCCCGCCTTCGAGGCGGGCCCCTCCCGATGGAGCGTCCGGGTCGTGCCCAACCGGTTTCCGGCGCTGAGAATCGAGGGCGAGCTCGACCAGCGCGGCGAGGGACTCTACGACAAGATGCGGGGCATCGGCGCCCACGAGGTCGTCATCGAGATCCCGCAGCACGACTCCGACCCCGCGAGCTACCCGCCCCGGCAGATGAGCGAGATGATCCGGGCCTACCGGGAGCGGGTGATCGATCTGCTGCGCGACAGCCGCTTTCGCTCCGTCCTCGTCTTCAAGAACCAGGGGGCCGCCGCGGGAGCCACCCTGGCCCACCCGCACTCCCAGATCATCGCCCTGCCGATCGTCCCGGCACGCATCGTCTCGGAGCTCGCCGGCGCGGCGAAGTATCACGAATACCGGGGACGATGCATCTACTGCGACATCCTCTCCCAGGAGCTCTCCGACACCCGGCGGCTGGTGGTGCAGAACAACGATTTCGTCGCCTACGCTCCCTACGCCTCCCGGTTCCCCTTCGAAGTCAGCATCCTGCCGCGCGTCCACAACGCGTTCTTCTGGGAGATCTCCGATGCGCAGATGAAGAGCCTGGCGGAGATCCTCCAGGACGTTCTGCGGCGCTACAAGCTGGCTCTCAAGGACCCCCCCTATAACTACATCTTTCACACCGCTCCGCCGGGGCACCGCCGGCCGGCCTATTACCACTGGCAGGTCGAGGTCATCCCGAAGCTCTCCGAGGCGGCCGGGTTCGAGTGGGGCAGCGGCTTCTACATCAATCCGATGCCGCCCGAGGAAGCGGCGGAGCACCTGCGCGATCTGCACCGCTTCATGGACATCCCGGCGGGCCACCTCCTCGCGGGGAAGGGCTCCGGCGATGCCGCCGATTGAGATCTGGCAGGCCGCTTCGGAGGCGCGGCCGCTCGCGCAGACCGGCGGATTAGGCGACGTGCTGCGGGCCCTGCCCGCCGCCCAGGCGCGTCTCGGCCACCGCGTGCGCCGGCTCCTTCCGGCCTATGGCGGCGTCGATCGCGCCGGCTTCGTCCCCGAGCCGCCGGCGCTGAGCGTGCCGCTCGGCACGGACGCGGTGCCGGTCCGGTTCCTGTCGCGCCTGGGCGAGGACGGCGTCGTCACGACGCTGGTGGAGTGCGACGAGCTGTTCGGGCGCCGGGAGCTCTACGGCCCTCCGGGCGCCGAGTTCCCCGACAACCCGCGCCGTTTCACGCTCCTGGCGCGGGCCATCGTCGAATGGGCGGGTCGCGTCGCGCGGCCTCCCGACGTGCTCCACGTTCACGACTGGCACGTCGCGCTGGCGCCCCTCTTCGTCCGCTTCGCTCCTCCGCCCTCGCGCTCGCTGCGGACCGTCCTGACGATCCACAACCTCGGCTATCAGGGGAAGTACCCCGCCGCGGAGATGCAGTGGCTTTCCCTGGGACGCGATCTCGAAGCCAGGCTCTTCCATCCGGAGGGGATCGAGTTCTACGGCGGGATCAACTTCCTCAAGGCGGGGATCCTCTTCGCCGATCGGATCACGACCGTCAGCCCGAATTATGCCCGCGAGATCCTGACGCCGGAATTCGGATGCGGACTGGAAGGAGTGCTCGCCGGCCGGCGCGACCATCTCACCGGCATCCTCAACGGCGCCGACTACGACCTGTGGAACCCGGAGACCGACGCGGCGCTGCCGCGCCGCTACGGCGCCGATTCCCTGGAAGGGCGCGCAGCCGACCCCTCCGGGAAGGAGGAGGCGCGCCAGGCCCTGCGCCGGGAGTTCGGCCTGCGGCCCGCCAAGCGGCCGCTCCTGGGAGTCGTCAGCCGCCTCGCGCACCAGAAGGGGATCGATCTCCTCGCCGAGGCGGCGCCCGCGCTCTGGAAGGAGGGGGCCGACCTCGCCGTCCTCGGAACCGGCGATCCCGACCTCGTCGATCGACTCCGCCGCCTCAAGGAGGAGCAGCCGCATCGCCTCGGGCTGAAGATCCAGTACGACGATCGCTGCGCCCACCTGGTGGTGGCGGGAAGCGACTTCGTCCTCGTGCCGTCGCGCTATGAGCCTTGCGGTCTGGTGCAGATGCACGCGCTGCGCTACGGGACGCCGCCGATCGTCACCCGCACCGGCGGCCTCGCCGACACGGTGAAAGACGAAACGGAATCACCCGGAGCCGGCACCGGGTTCATCATGCGGGATCCGAGCGCGGAGGCGCTCGTGGAGGCCAGCGGTCGCGGCATGACGCTGCGCCAGAAGCGTCCGGCGGCGTGGCGGGAGCTGCAGCGCCGCGCCATGGCCGAGGAATTCTCTTGGGAGATGGCGGCGCGCCGCTACATCGAGCTCTACCAAGAACCCGCGGAGTCGGCGGAGGCGAGAAGGACTCCGGAGCCGGAGCGTCCCTCCGTCAGCCTGGCGGAGTAGAGCGGGAGCAGGATTCTATTGCCACGATTTCCGGCTCTCTTCACCTACGAAGGCCCTGCGGCTGCTCTCGCCGGGTTGCGCCACACCCCGTCGACTTCCGGCGGCAGCGACCCGAGGCGGGAGAGGAACAGCGCGATGCGCCAGATGTCCTCGTCCTCCATCATGCCGTTCCAGGCCCCCATCCCCGAATATCGGATGCCGTGTTTGGTGACCCAATAGATCTCCGGCACCGTCAGATCCGGAGCATGGTGGGAGAATTGCGGCGCGCGCGGGTAGTAGTTCTTGGAGCCCCAAAGGCTCGGACCCTTGGAACCGCCGTGGCAACCGGCGCAGTTGTTCCGGTAGAGCTTCATGCCCGCCAATATGGTCGGATCGTCGGGCGCCAGAGGAGCGGTGAGGCCCTTGGCGCTCCTGGCCAGGGACTTGTCGAGAGCCAGCTCGGCAAGCTCCTCCTCCCACCCGGGAGGCTGGCCCGTCGCGGACACCGGAAGGCGCCCAAGCCAGGCGGAGAGAATCAGCAGGAGCGGGACGGTGGCAATACCGAGAAGGAAGGCCGCTAGAACTCTCTTCATCGTTGGGCTCCAAGCCTGCGGCGCGCCGGCGGGTTCCGCTGGTTGTCGGTCACTTCACTCCTGAGCCGCTTCGCGCGCCGGCCTCGGCGACCCCCTTGAAGAGCAGCCAAAACCCGAGCGGGACTTCGAACGCGAGCATCGGCAGCCACATGTAACCAGTCACCGGTCCCATGAGCCAGCCCGCGACCTGCAGGGGCGTGCCAACCACCACGAGGACCGACGCGAGCACGCCGATCCAGGCGAGCGCGGCGGGGACCAACCGTCCGCGCAGCAAGAGATATGAAAAGATCAAGCTCCCCACGGCGAAGAACGGCGCGCCCAGCATGACGCTCTGGGGTGGTATCAGCAGGGAAGCGCCGAGGGTATTCGCCGACACGCCTTCCGCGGCCGCTGGCCCGGCTCCGCCCGTCGCGACCCACAGCAGCGCCAGCATGCTCGGGATGCCGATCGCGCCCAGCGGCGAGCCGAAAGGCCATCACCAGGAGCGCCAGCTCGTGGTCCTCGTCACGCGTGATCCCATAGAGCGTCACGGCCAGCACGATGGCCGAGAAGCAGCTGAGAAGCGTGAGCAGGATGACGAGGCGAACGTCGGAGACGTGCTCGGCGACGCGCGCGAGCTTGCCGGCGAACCCTTCGGCGTTGGTCGCGCGGCTCATCAGGACCATGCTTGGGAAGGCGACCCCGATGTAGAAGAGGAACGTGAAGCCGGCGACCCGAGCGCTGGTCCTGCGAGTCATCTCGCCTCCTCCAATCGTTGAGACTGGCGACACCGAGTATCGTCAAGACCAGTTTCCGCAGGAAGGGTGCAAGCTGAAGCGTGATTGGCAATGGCCTCGCTGCTCAGGGAGCTGCGGCGTCTGTCCGGCGGCCTATTCGTGTGGATGAAGTGTTGTGGTGTCCTCTTCCTCGTGCTCACCTGCGTTGAAAAACCTCCAATCGCCCCTTGTATCGAAGTCGAATGCACCAACATATTCGGTTGGCGGCGAATCGAGCGGTGGCTGGAACTCACTTCGGTTGGCAATTGCCCATCTTCTCAGGTCCACGTCCTTTCCGTATCTCCCATCGACTGCGAGCGTATAAATTGCGTCACTTTTTCTATAGAGATTGACTAGGCAACGACCGCCGGTGTCCGAAGGTTCTATTTCGGCCTCTTTCCGACCCTTGCCGCCATTCACGATAAATACACTTCGATGGTATTCGGCGAGCGGAGGGTTGTGTTGATGCAAGGCAACGCCTATGACGATGGTCGAGCCAGGGACCTGATAATGCGCTGAGTATTCGTGAGCCATGCACGCAAGGCTACTCAAGGCAATGTAAATGACGATGGAAATGAAAGCCCGATTCACACCGATGCCCCCCGTGCGTCTCGGCTCAGGCGGGCGACCGAACGCTCGACGCGGCGCTCGCCTCGCCAACCCCCCGCCGTTGCCGGCCCATGGGTATCGCGACGCGGTCGCCCCTTGCCGCTGCGGAGCAGTCTTCCCGGAGCCGCGATGGATCTCAGGCCCGCGGCTGGAACAACTCCACCGGGTTGCCCGACGGATCGTCGAGAATGATCTGGGCGCCGCCCGGCCCGGTCACGATATCATTCATGCGGAACGATACCCCCGCCGCACGCAGCCGCGCAACTTCCGCGGCGAGATCAGCGACCTCGAGATGGACGTGGTTCCACCCGCCCGGCACCTGGCGGCGACCGTCTGGCAACGGACGCTTCCCCGAGCTGCCATCACCGCTGAGAAGGAGCCGCACGCCGTCCCGTACGACCGAGACGAAAGCCGGCGAGGCGTCATGCTCTATGGTGAAACCGAGGAGTGTCGTATAGAAACGCGCCGCCGCTGGGACGTCGTCAATCATGTAGCGCACGCCGACCCTGGAGATTCCGTATTCCCTCCTAGATAATCGCGCTAGGTTGAGCCGCCAAGCCGCGCCGGCAGGGAGGCCGGCTCGAGCGAAGGCCGGTTCGGGCATCGGCTTAACACAGGGTTAGTGTGAAGCCGTCGCGCCTTGATGGCAAGGCTGCGATCCCTTGCCGTGAACCTATGTCGCCGGGCCACGGGAGCTTGCCCCCGCGCCGCTGGCGGTCGCAATGTAGGAGTCGACGTTCGTCGCCAGCACGTCGAGCGGCACATTGCCGCCAAGTACCACGGCATCGTTGAACGCCTTCAGATCGAAGCTCGATCCCAACGCCGCCGTCGCTTTGTCGCGCTGCCGATTGATCTCGCTGTGGCCGACCTTGTACCCGCAGGCCTGGCCCGGCCAGGAGCAATAGCGGTCGACTTCGCCGGCGACTTCCAGAGGGTTTGAGCCGTTTACCTCCACGAAATAGCGGACGCCTCGCTCCCGGGTCCATCGTCTCGCGTGAATCCCGGTATCGACCACCAAACGGCAGGCGCGGAAAGCGATTGACTGGAGATAGCCGAGCCTTCCGATCGGATCGCTCTCATAGGCGCCGAGCTCATCGGCGAGCTGCTCGGCGTACAAAGCCCAGCCCTCCGAGTAGGCGTTGAAGCCAAGCATCTGCCGGATCAGCGGCATTTGATGGGTATACTCACCCTGCCAGATGTGACCGGGAATCGCCTCGTGAAAGGTGAGATCGGCGAGGCTGTACCGGCTGTGCAGATCGGTGGTCCTGAGATTGATCCAGAACCGGCCCGGGATCTTGCCATCGATCGACCCGGCGCCGCCATAGGCGCCGGGCGCTCCCGGCTCTTCTTCCGGGGGGAGCCGTCTCACCTCCAGGTTGGGCTTCACCAGATGATGGAAAGCTCGCGGCATCTGCCGCCGAATCCACCGGAGCCGGCCTTCGATGAACGCCAGTATTTCGGCTCGGCCCTTGTCGCCTTCCGGAAACTTGTATCGCGGGTCCTGGGCCAGCCCCCGCATCCGGTCTCCGACGGAGCCCTGCGAAAGCCCGAGTTGCTTGAGAATCGTGTCCATCCTGGCGTGCAGGCGCTCGAGCTCGCTTCGGGCCAATTCGTGCACTTCGTCCGGCGAAAGAGTGGTCGTGGTCGAGGCTTTGAGCGCCCACCGGTAGAAGTCCTCTCCTCGGGGACGTGCCCAGATGCCGGCGTCGTCCGTCGCGACGGCTCGCTCGGTCTCGAGCTCATGGATCTGGCGCTCGAGCGCGGGAGCGATCTGTTGTGCTGCGATGCGCCGGGCACGGTCGGCCCATCCCCCGGGGATGTTCTTGGTGCGTCGGGTTATCGATTCCACCAGCGACCCGCCGGCGCGCGCATTCTGGGCCGACAACTTGAGTTGAGTGAGCGCCTTGTCGAGTAGGAAGCCTGGAGGAACAATCCCTATCATCCGTGCCGCCTGCAGGCGACCCAGCTCTCCGTCCAGCTGCCGCGCGTACGATTCCAGTCGGGCAAGATAGGCCTCGGCGTCGGCGGAATTCTCGATCGGGTGCTCGCTGTCGAGGAAGCGGGGGACGTCGAGATACGCTCCGACATTCTGGATCACGACGTAGGGCGTATTGCGCCAACCCCCAACTCTGATGTCGCCGTAGGGAAGCGCGAAGCCCTCGAGTGCGGTAACGAACGCGCTCCGGACCACGGCGATGCTCGTGCGCACCGGATGCGAGAGATCGGCAGTGGTGAGGGCGGTGAGGCGCGCAAGCGCCGTGCGAACCTGCCCCGCCACGCGCTGAACGCCCTCCGCCGAGCGATCGGTCAGGTGCGACCTGAGAGCCGCCCGGGAGCCGGTATCGATCCCGAGGGAGGTCGCGGTTTCGGGGAAGAGGAGAAGCAGATCCTCGGCGATCCGATCGAGCAGAGCGACGGCCCGGGCGTCGCCCGGTGTTGCCGGCGTTGCCGGGCGCGGCCCGCGGGAGTGGGCGCAGGCAGATAAGAGTGGCAGGGCGCCCGCCGACAGCAGCGCCGCCAGCAGGTCGCGCCGGCTCAAACGTGGATGGGACAAGGAGTCTGGGTCTCCGTCATGCCAAGCGGCCGCGCGGCCCAGCGTTTGGGGCGGCCCCGAGTGCCTCACTCACGGATGGATGAAGGCGCTTAGTCCGCCTACTCATGATTGACCAGGGCCGAGGTGATGTATCCGATTACCAGCCGTGAGGCTAGCGTATTGCCCCGTTAAGGAGTCGGCCGTTCTGCGGCTGGTCGCCTTTAAGGGCGGGCTAGGCAGCAGGTGCACTTGCCAATGATCCATCCAGTGCCTGCAAAAAGCACCAGGTAAGCGATCCCGGGTATTAAATGGGCGGCCAATGTCTGAGGCTGCCCGGGAAAGGCGCTAGCACTCCGAACCAAGTCGACCTCCTCGACCGTGTAAAACCAGTGATACGTGCGATTGCTCGCTATGAGGGCATGCAGGATCCGCAAGAATCCGAATACAGAAAGTGAACTGACGGCAGCGCTAACTGCGGCGGGCACACCCGGGGATGACGGGACCACATAATTGCCTAGAACGATCAGCCAGCCAATTGGAGCGATTGTGATGGTAAGCATGGACACGGCGATTCTCCAGGCGACCCGCTGGCGATCCTCGCCTTTCCGCCAGAGCGATGCTGTATCGAATGCCCTAAACCGCGACGCCCCCCCGAGAGCAAGCGCCCAGAAGAACGCATAGAAAAAGAGGAGGGAGTTCGTTCCGTTATCCATAAAGCATCATCATATCTTGGCTGCCTAACGTGCGCGTTCACCAGCGCCGTTCTCCGGCGCCGGCTGCAACGCAAGGTTATGCTTTGATCCGTTAGCGAGCGGCATCCTCCTCCTTGGAAGTTCGTACAAGGATGACTACTCCCTTGAGGGTCTCAATGAACGCCTGCTTCTTTGTCTCCCAATCGTCACGCATCTTTGCGAGCGTGGCCGGATCGGCAGGCGATGCTACTTCTGACTCGAACCTGACGTCATTCTCCGCCTCAATTTGACGCAGTACCTCCTGCATGTCTTTCGTGCCGATATCGAGCCCGTTGCGCGACAGATCTTCGATGGTCGCGATGCCATTTGCAACGGGAAGAAGGCGAGAGTGCTTTATCGCCGTCGCCCACTCTTGCAGCGGATCAACCGGCATCAATGCCTCGCCGCCATCAAACAGATCCAGCAAGCGCTCGCCGAGTGCAGCCGAGTGATCAAATGAAACGGCTTCGACCACAGGAAGGTCCTCGAAATCTTCCCCAAGCATCAACTCCATTGTCCATGCCCATTGGGCATGTGGTCGCGCAAATGGTTGCAGATCAATCCACTTGATCCGACCGAATCCGATCGCCTCATTGGAGCCAACCCAGTCGACGCGATAGAGGATTCCCCGGCCCTTGGTCCTTGGCTCCCACCGGCCATCGCGTAGCTCACAACACGCGAAGAACAACGCGACTTCCATCGATTCGGTCAAGTCGATGTAGCCGGTAGCCAGTTCGTAGTGCTGGGCAAGCGCCGTCCGGTCGAGTGCATATCGTTCGCCCCTTGCCCATTCGAAGACGGGATGAGACTTCAGTATCTCTGCGTACCAATTGACGCGAATCAGGTCAGCAACAAGGCGCAGCTGTTCGTGCGGCTCCAGTTCGCCAAGAGCCCTTGCCCTTGTAGTCATCCCACGGGCAATAGATGCTGTGCAGGACCAGTATCGGCGACTCTGGCCCCTGTACAAGTATCGGATTCCATGCGACGGCGCTAATCCCCTTTCTCCGTCGGGGTTCTGCCACCAAGTCCACGCGCGCTTTACTTTTCCGACACAACCATGCTGATCGATCCAGGCTAATAACGTCGAGTGAGGGACGTAGCCGAGATTCATGTGCATCTCTCCTGATCGGAAGCATAACGCATGGTCAAGATGCGGCGTGCGAGCGCCGACGCATCCTGCCGTGCGTGAGCGTGCCGCACGCCGTCAGCTTAATGCGCTGGTTGGGCCGCTCACCTTCAGTCGAAGAAGCCCAATACCTCATCTGACCACTCATGACCTGCCGACGAAAACCCGCCCGCAGCAGGTTTCGGTAAACCCCGTGCGGCAGTAGCCTCGACTTTTCACGAAGTCGAAAGCGGCATGGGGATAGCCGTTAATTCTGAGGATGACACTAAACCGCCGACCCCGTAAACGCCTTGGGTTCCGCACCCCGGAGGAATGCTATGTCCCCTGAACCCTTTTGTTGCACTTCAAGGTTGATATCAAACCGCTCCCAGGAGCACGGCCTCGCCCTCGCGCTCACCCTCGACGTACCGTAATTTCTGCCAGAACCGCATGATTCCTATTGCGTGGTCATCAGCGAATAGTGATTCGCCACCAGCTGCCACCTCCCGTCCGTCATGACCCAGACGCGCGTGAAACGGTTTTCGCGCGGGACGTCCTTGCCCTTGTCCTGTCCGACCATCGTGGAACGACCGGTCTCCACCACGGTATTTCCATACACGCGCACGCGAACCTCGGCGGTGGTGATGGATTGGTACGTCAGCGCATGCGTTGTGAAGTCAGCGATGACCTCTGCCTTGTTACGCACGACGCCGGTCGGTCCGATGCCGAGAAAGTCATCGGCATAGATGCGGCGAAGCGCGATGGTGTCGGCAGCGATCTGCGCGCGAATCCGCTCCTGATCCTGCTGCTGAACGGCCTGCTTGGTACTCGCCGCATCCCGTGTCCGTGCGCTCTGCTGCTGCGCGATGGTGCTCGAGACGGCCGACAGCACGAGCGCAGCGATGATCGACGTTCGTTTCATTAGACCCTCCATAGGAGCCGGATCGTAAGCTACTGCGGGTAGAGATGGCTGCGTCCAACGGCCGGTGGGTTGGCATTAGGGTTCGCGCCGGGCATGTAGCGAGCCCGCATTTGCCGGAGTGCCTTACGTCGTAATTCATCGACAACGCGTCACAGTCTCGTGTCGCATGGTCGAGTCGTCGGAACGGGTGCGGCCTAACGATTGCCATTCAGCCGCCGGCTGATTTTGCCGGTCGGCTGCAAGGGCGGGTTAGACCGCTTCATTTTGGTGCTCCAAGAACAGCAGTAGCGAGATCAGGATTCTTGTTTAGCGCATCAACAGATGCCGGGTTACCGGCCGTCGCCTCGAGCACAAAGTGGCCCACGGCTTGAACAGTCTCCTTCTTAGCACCGCCGTCTGCACCCTTTACAAGGAATACGTTGCTATTCTCCAGCGGGAATGACTTGCCTTGAACAAGCGCAGTTTTCATATCGGCTGATATCGTCAGGCTCAGCACAAGGTCGTCGGAGATGAGCTTGTAGGACGCATCCTTGCCACCATCTCGATGATAATTAAAATCGGTCTTCCACTTTCGGTTGTGCCAACCGGGAGCACCAATGAAGTAGACGATAGCAAGGGCGCGAGGTTTGCCGTCAACGACTTCATTAAGCCACATCGACACTGTACTTTCCGAAAGTGGGAACGCTCCGATGCCTTCGACCTTTCCGGCAGCAGTGGCAGTAGCGGTGAAAAGAAGAATGGTTGCGAGCCCTATGCGGAGTTTGTGCATCTCGTGTCCTCTGTTCGCAGGCGGTCTAACTAGTCACAATGGAACGACCGGCTCCGATTCGCAGCGTCGAAGGTTACGCTGCGGGTCGGACGACCAACGTAGCGCAGAGCTACATGCGAAAGGAGCTGGTCGCCCCGATCGCCTCCCACCGATTTGTGCCGATCCCCATTATTTGATAGAGCTGCACGGACGGCGAGGATAAAAAATAGTGCTGCAAGAGTCTTTTCGGGAAAGCTCCTTGCAATCCAAGGACATACGATGCGAGAGCGCTCTTTCATCGGAGTCTTCCGCCGAAATAGGCTGACCTGTACGAAAAAATAGGGCCGCGTGGGAGGGCGGGACGGGCTTTCATAAAGACTCCCGGAAACGGCTCTCCTGTCTCGGATGTGGGGGCGGGTGCTAGATGAAACTATAAGCCCGTCATGCGCTGGCACGCAAGGCCGGCGAGGCGCTTTCCGGGCTTTCTGCAGAAGCATAGGTCGCGGGGAAGAAAGGCTCAGGAGTTGACGGCGATCTTGTAGCGGCACCCTTCGGCGTCGCAGAAGTGCGTCACGCCGTCCCGCTTCGTGATCTTCTCCAGCAGGTAGGGTTTGCCGCAGTTGGGGCACTTCTCGGCCAGGGGGCGGTACCAGGTCACGAAATCGCACTCGGGATACCGGTTGCAGCCGAAGAAGGTCTTGCCGCGGCGCGACTTGCGCTCGACGATCTGGCCGCCGCACTTGGGGCAGCCCACCCCGACCTCCTTCAGCTTGATGTAGCGGCAGGTCGGATAGCTGCTGCAAGCGGTGAACTCGCCGAAGCGGCCGTCCTTCACCGCCAGGTTCTTGCCGCAGGTCGGACACTTCTCCTCGAGGATCCGATCGGGCTTGCGGGTGATGTTCCCTTCCTTGTCGACGTGGATCTTCTTCGTGTTCTTGCACTCGGGGTAGGTGCTGCAGGCGAGGAACTGGCCGAAGCGCCCCTTGCGCAGCACCATCGGGCTGCCGCATTTGTCGCAGGTGGCCTTCACTTCGGGAACGGGCTCTTCGCCGCCGGCGCCCCCTTCGGCGCCGCTCCCGTTGGCGGCGAGCTCCTGGGTGTTCTTGCACTCGGGATAGCCGGAGCAGGCGAGGAAGCGGCCGTAGCGGCCCCACTTGATCACCATCGGCTTGCCGCACTTGCCGCACACCTCTTCGGTCGGCGTCTCTTCGCGCTTGACGTTGCGCATCTGGCGGCTGGCGCGCTTCAGATCCTTGGAGAACTTGCCGTAGAACTCCTCCATCGCGTCCTGCCACTTCATCTTGCCGTCCTCGATCTCGTCCAGCTCCTCCTCCATCCGCGCCGTGTAGGTGACGTTCACCAGATCGCCGAAGTGCTCGACCAGGAGGTCGGTCACCAGCATGCCCAGCTCGGTGGGGACGAACTTCCCCTCCTCCTTCAGCGCGTATTCCCGGTTCTGCAGGGTGGCCAGGATCGTGGCGTAGGTGCTCGGCCGCCCGATGCCGTCCTCCTCGAGCTCCTTGACCAGGCCCGCCTCCGTGAAGCGCGGCGGCGGTTGGGTGAAATGTTGCTTCGGATCGAGGTTCAGGAGCTTGAGGGTCTGCCCTCTTTCCAGGGGAGGGAGCCGACGGTCGTCATCGGATTCGGGCGCCTCGGTCCTGGCAAGGACGGACTGCTCCGGAGTCGGATCCTGATAGACGGCGAAATAGCCGGGGAAGCGCAGCACCTGGCCGTTCGCCCGGAAGGTGTTGCCCGCCGCGGTGATGTCGGCGGTGGTGACGTCGAAAACCGCCGGATTCATCTGCGAGGCGACGAAGCGGTTCCAGATCAGCTGGTACAGGCGGAACTCGTCGCGCCCGAGGAATTTCTCCACGCGGTCGGGGGCGTTCTCGAGCGCGGTGGGGCGGATCGCCTCGTGGGCCCCCTGGGACATGCGCCCCACCTTGAAGTAGCGGGGCTCGTCGGGCAGGAAGTCCTTTCCGTGGACCCTCTCGATGTACTCGCGGACCTGCGCCAGCGCCTCCGGGGCCACGCGGGTGGAGTCGGTCCTCATGTAGGTGATCAACCCGACCGCCCCCTCCTCGCCCAGATCGACGCCTTCGTAGAGGTGCTGCGCGATGGTCATCGTCTTCTTCACAGTGAAGCCCAGCTTGCGGGCCGCTTCCTGCTGCAGCTTGCTGGTGCTGAACGGCGGAGGAGAGGTGCGCTTCTTCTCCTTCGACTCCACCTCGGCGACGACCCAGTCGGCGGCGCGCACCGCGTCGGCGATCCGGTGGGTGACGGCGCCCTCCTTCAGCTCCGCCTTCTCCTCTCCGATCCGCAGGAGCTTGGCGTCGAACGCCGGCGGCTGGTCCCCCTCCAGCGTCGCGGTCAGGGACCAGTACTCCTCGGGCGTGAAGGCCTTGATCTCGCGCTCGCGCTCCACGATGATCCGCAGCGCCACCGACTGCACGCGCCCGGCCGAGAGGCCGCGCCGCACCTTGTCCCAGAGCAGCGGGCTGATCTTGTAGCCGACCAGGCGGTCGAGGATCCGCCGCGCCTGCTGGGCGTCGACCTTGTTGAGGTCGATCTTCTCGGGATGCTCGATGCCGTAGAGGACGGCGCGCTTGGTGATCTCGTTGAACGCGACGCGGTAGAGCTTCTTGTTGACCTTCTTCAGCTCCTCGGAGAGGTGCCAGCAGATCGCCTCTCCCTCGCGATCGGGGTCGGGGGCGAGGTAGATCGCCTCGGCCCCTTTCGCCTCCTTCTTCAGATCGTCCAGGACCTTCTTGCGGCCCGGAAGGACTTCGTAGGTCGGCTTGAACCCCTTCTTCTCGTCGACCCCCAGGGTCTTCTTCGGGAGATCCCGCACGTGACCCATGGAGGCCTTGACCGAGAACTTCCGGCCGAGGAACTTGTTGATCGTCTTCGCCTTGGCCGGCGACTCCACGATGACCAGCGACTTGCCGGCTGCTGCGCTCTTACTCAAGCTCCGCTCTCCTTCGTCTCCGGATGAACCGGCGGCCCGGAAGCCGCCTCACCCGATCGTTTATCTCCAGATCCAGCAACACGGCCAGAAGCGGCCCCGGCTCCATCTTGGCTCGCGCCGCGAGATCGTCCACTCCGACGCCTTCATCGCCCGGGACCAGCGCCAGCACGCGTCCCGCCTCCCCCGCCTCGGGCGTATCGAGATCCTCCGGCCTCATCACGGGCGCCTCGGGGGAAAGCTGGACGCCCGGAATCTCCTCGAGAACGTCGCGGCCTCGCATCACCAGCTTGGCGCCCTGCTGGATCAGGAAGTTCGGACCCAGCGCGCCGCGCGCCGTCACGTTGCCCGGCACGGCGAACACCTCGCGCCCCTGCTCGAGCGCCATCCTCACCGTGATCAGCGAGCCGCTGCGGGGCGCCGCTTCGACCACCACGACTCCCCGGCCGATGCCGCTGATCAACCGGTTCCGCACCGGGAAATTCCCGGGCAGGGGAGCCGTTCCCAGCGGGAACTCGCTCAGGATCGCCCCGTGATCGGCGATCGCCTCGGCCAGCCGGCGGCTCTCGGGAGGATAGATCCGATCGATCCCCGAACCGAGAAACGCCACCGTCCTGCCCCGCGCCTCCAGCGCTCCGCGGTGCGCCGCCTCGTCGATCCCCCGCGCCATGCCGCTCACCACCGTGACTCCGGCGCCGGCGATCTCGCCCGCCAGGAAGCGGGACATCTCCAGCCCGTAAGGGCTCGCCCGTCTCGACCCGACCATTGCCACCGCCGGATCGTCCTCCGGCCGCAAGGAGCCCCTCGCGTAAAGGACCGAGGGAGGATCCGCAAGCTGGTCGAGGATCGCCGGGAACTCGGGATCGTCCCGGATCAGGATCCGGATCGATCGGCGATCCGCGCTCGCCATCTCCGCCGCGGCCGCGTCGAGCAGCCGCGGATCCAGGAGCCGCGCGGCGAGCCTCGGGGTGACGGCGGGAACCCCGGCGATCGCTTCGGCGGGCGCGGTGAGGATCGCCCGGGGGTCTCGGAAGCGCGCAAGCAAGCTCCGCGCGATCGACGGACACCGGGACAGCGCCAGGTTCAGCGCCACCCACCAGACTCTCGAATTCCCCAAACGGCTTCTCCCGTCCGGGGCGCGGAAGCGCGGGATAAAATATAGAAAGCCTCCCGGCGTTGTCAAGAAATCGCCTCCGGGCGCGGCCCGCGCGCCGTGGCGTGATCGGGGCCGCGCCGAGCCGCGCTTCCCGCTCTTTCCAGGGCGTTTCGGGGACAAAACGGCGCGGCCGATTCCCTCCCGGAAGTTGCATCCCGCCTCCCAAATCCTATATTTGTTCCGCGGAGATTCGGGCCGGGGACCCTGGCGCGATTCGTGTGCCCTGCGTTAAGATGCCCGCGCCTTCGCGGAATGCGCGCCCGTGACCTGCCCGGACGCGATTCGATGAGGGTCCCGCGGTGGGGAAGCCCGCATGCCAGTTTCGAAATCGCGCGCCAGGGGGCCGGCGGTGATTCTCTCGGTCCTCCTGGCGCTCTCCTCCCTTCCGGCCGGCGACGGGCGCCCCGAGCCTTCGCGGCCCAAAGTCTCCGCTCCCGAAGAAGCGCTCTACGAACAGGCCCTGGGCCACTACCGCTCCGGGCGGTTCCCCGAGGCGGCGGCGCTGCTCGAGAAGGGCAGGCAGCGATATCCGCGCAACGCCGGGCTCGCCGCACTGCTCGGCTGGACGCGGCTGCGTCTTGCCGATCTCCCGGGCGCGCGGGCCGCGTTCGAGTCGGTCCTTTCCGCCGAGCCGCGATCGGCGGACGGCCGGACGGGCCTCGGCTTCGTGGCGCTGCGCCAGAAGCGGATGGCGGAGGCGGAAGCGAATTTCCTGAAGGCGGTGCAGCTCGATCCGCAGAGCGGCGAAGCGTGGAAGGGCCTGGGGATGGCCCGCCGGAGCCGCGACGATCGGAAGGGGGCGCACGAAGCGCTGGAGCGCTCCGTCGCGTTGAACCCGCAGGACGCCGAGGCCCGGGCGCTGCTGGCGCAGGTCGCCGGCCCTGACGGGATCCTGGAAGAGCGGCGCGCCCGCCGCCAGGCCTCGGAAGGCAAGCCGGTCGTCCTGGTTTCGAGGGTAGGCAAGGGGAGGCTCGAAGTCCGGGAGCGCGGCGAGTTCGTCCCCCTGTTTCTCAAGGGGATCAACCTCGGCACCGCCCTGCCGGGGAAATTCCCGGCGGAGTTCCCCGACGATCCGGCGCTCTACCGCCGCTGGTTCGACCAGATGGGAGAGATGGGCCTGAACACCGTGCGGCTCTACACGCTCCATCCCCCGTCGCTGTATCGCGCGCTGAAAGAGCATAACGAGGAGCGTCCCGATCGGAAGCTCTGGCTGGTCCAGGGGGTCTGGACCGAATTGCCCGAGGACGACGACTACGACGGCGAGCGCTTCATGGAGGGTTTCCGCGCCGAGATCCATCGCGTCATCGACGCCGTGCACGGCAATCTGGAGGTTCCCTCCCGTCCGGGCCACGCGCATGGAGTTTACGACGCCGATCTCTCGGGCGATCTCCTCGCCTACCTCTTGGGACGGGAGTGGGAGCCCTACTCCGTGGTCGCCTACGAGAAGCGCAAGCCGGCGCGGCCGGCCCATTCCGGCGACTACGTCAGGACTTCGCCTCAGGCGCGCCCCTTCGAGGCGTGGCTCGCGTCGATCTGCGATCTGACGGCGCGCTACGAGACCGAGCAGTACCGGGTGCAGCATCCGATCGGCTATGTCTCCTGGCCGACGCTCGATCCGCTGCGCCACCCGACCGAGGCCACGGCACGGGAAGAGACGGCGATCCGCAAAAAGCGCGGCGAGAAGATGTCGGAGCCGATCCTCGAATACGACAACGACGCCGTCGACATCGATTCCCTGCACCTCGCGGCCACCGAGAAATTCGCGGCAGGATTCTTCGCTTCCTACCACGCCTATCCCTACTATCCGGAGTTCATGGTCCTCGATCCCGATTACGGCAAGGCGCGTGACGCCGAGGGGCCGAGCCATTACTTCGGCTATCTGAAGGATCTCAAGGCGCATCACGGCGATCAGCCCGTCGTGATCGCCGAGTTCGGGGTCCCCACCTCGCGCGGCATCGCGCACCTGCAGCCGGAAGGCCAGCATCACGGCGGGCACAACGCCGTGGAGCAGGGGAAGATCGACGCGCGGCTGTTCCGGGACATCCACGACGCCGGCCTGGCCGGGGGAATCCTGTTCTCGTGGATGGACGAGTGGTTCAAGCGCAACTGGCTGGTCATGCCCTTCGAAGCACCGCCCGAGCGTAAGCCGTTCTGGCTCAACGCTCTGGATGCCGAGGAGAACTATGGCATCCTGGGCGCCTATCCCGGCCGGCGGGGCTGGAAGATCGTGCTCGACGGGAAGGGAGAGGACTGGGCCTCCGTGCGGCCGCTCTATATAGATGATGCAGCCCGGGCAGGCGAAAAAACGACGAAACAGGGCTTCCACCGCTTGCGCGGATTCCGCGTGACCTCGGACGAGGCCTACATCTACATGAGGCTCGACCTCGATGCCGGATCGGGCGCGCCGGACTGGTCGGCTTCACAGTACTGGGTGGGAATCGACACCTACGACGCGCAGCGCGGCGATCACCGGTTTCCCAATCCGGCGAACGTCACCACCCCCGCCGGGATGGAGTTCCTGCTGCAGATCGCCGGAGAGAAGAGCCGCCTCCTGGTGAGCCGTCCCTACGACCTGTTCACCAACCGGAACCGGCGGCCCTACCGTTCCGTCGAAGGGCATCGAGGCGACTTCATCGAGATCGAGGTGTTCACGAACCGGGATCGGTATGGCCGGGACGGCACCTACTTCCCTCCCCAGGGTTACAGCCGCAGCCCGCTGCGGCGCGGATCGCTCGATCCCGCGTCGGCCGATTACGACACCCTGGCCGATTGGATCGAAAGCCCCGCCGGCGACCTGATCGAAGTGCGGATCCCGTGGGGACTCCTCAACGTGACCGACCCCTCGTCGCACCAGGTGGTCCACGAGGAGGCGCCGCGCACGGGGCTGGTCGCCACGCGCCGGACCGAAAGCTTCCGGTTTCACCTGCTCTCGCTGCAAGGCAAGGGAGGCGCCTGGAGCGTGGTGGATCGCTTCCCGCGGGAAGCGCGGCCGGCGCTCGCGAGCTTCCCCACGTTTCGCTGGCCCGGCTGGGAGGAGCCGACGTACCACCTGAGGCTCAAGGAAGGCTACGGTATTCTCAAAGAGGCGCTCAAGGACATTCCGGAGCATGACGATGCGAATTAGGTGGCTCCCGGTCCTGCTGCTCGCCGCCTCCCTCGCCGCGCCGCCCGGTCTCGCGGCGGGCGATCTGAAATCCCAGGCCGAGGAGGCTTTCCGGAACGACCGGTACGCCGAGGCGATCGAGCTCTACCGCAAGATCCTGGCGGACTCCCCGAGAGACACCTTCGCGCTCAAGCGCCTGGCGCTGGTCCTCTCCTGGGAGAACCGCCTCGACGAGTCGATCGACGCCTATGGGCGGCTGCTGTCGATCGATCCCTCGGACGACGAGGCGAAGCGGGAGCTGGCCAAGATCGAGTCGTGGGACGGGCGCTTCTCCGATTCGGAAGAACACTACCGGAGCCTGATCCAGACGCACCCCTCCGACGCCTCCCTCAAGCTGAGCCTGGCGGAAATCCTCGGCTGGCAGGGAAAGATGAAAGAGGCGCGGGCGATCTACCAGCCTCTGATCGACGCGAAGGACCACGCCGTCGAGGCGGCGGCCGGAATGGGCGACGTCGCGGCGTGGGAGGGCAAGCTGGAGGAGGCCGCCCGCTGGTACCGCCAGGTGCTGAAAGCCGATCCCAACAACGAGAAGGCGAGCGTCGGGCTCGCCCGCGTCCACCACGAGCAGGGCAAGGATCGGTTGGCGGTGATGGAAGTGGACCGGGCGGTGGAGAAGTTTCCGAAGAGCCGCGAGGCGAAGAAGGCACTTCGCGAGATCCACGATCCCCTGCGTTCCTTCCTGACCGCCTCCTTCGACCGGATCCTCGACACCGATTCGAACGACCTGAAGATCGGCCGGCTCGATTTCAACGTCCATCCCGATCCCCAGACCACCCTGGACGTCGTGCTGTCGCACTACGATGCCGCCTTCCGGTGCGACGTCGCGGGCCATTGCCCGGGCGCGGTCGTGAACCGGGACGCCGACACCCAGGGCGACTCGCTGACCCTGGTCTACGGCACGCGCTTCAGCGACATCCTGTTTCTCAACGGCCGGATCGGCGCCGACCGCCAGGAAAGCTTTGACGGCGACGACCTGACCCGCCTGGTGGGCGGGGCCTCCTTCGACGTCTACCCGATTCAGAACATGGGCTTCGGCGGCAGCGCCAGCCGCGAATCGCTCTTCGACACCGCCCGGCTGATCGACCAGCACCTCCGGCTGCACGCCCTCAACGGCCGGTACGACTGGCGGATCACGCCGCGCTGGCGCTGGCGCGTGAGCGCCCAGCACGCCTGGTTTTCGGACGACAACGAGCGGAACGTCGGCGCCACCTCGCTCGAGTGGATCGTGCCGCTGCCCCGGCCGCGCCTCCGCCTCACCTATGCCTCGCGATGGCTCGCCTACGACAAGGATCTCGACGACGGGTACTTCGATCCGCGCCGCTTCTGGGCCAACCTTCTCACCGCCTCCGTCGCCGGCGATTTCCATCACCGGAGCTTCTACTACTCCGCGGACGTGACGGGGGGGTTCCAGACCATCAACCGCGGGAATCGGGACTCCGTCTTCGGCTTCGAGCTGCTCGGGGGATGGAACGCCGCCCGCCACCTCGCCTTCGAGGCCACCTACGGCAAGACCAACTACGCCCAGCAAATCGCGACGGGCTTCGAAAGCCATCACTACGGCTTCCTCCTGAAGATCATCTTTTGAGGGAGAGAAAGGACTTTTTCCGATGAGCCACCCGAAAATCCTGGTCGCCGACGACGACAGCACCATCCGACGCTTCATCGTCACCCTGCTCGCCGATCGAGGCTATGAGATTCACGAAGCGGTCGACGGGGAGCAAGCCTTCAAGGTGGCGGAGAGCGTGAAGCCCGACCTGATGCTCCTGGATCTCATCATGCCCTACCGCGACGGCTTCGACGTCCTGTACGACCTCAAGCACGATCCCGCGACGTCGGAAATCCCGATCATCATCATGTCGGTGAAGGACCGCGAAGAGGAGATCGTCAAGGGGCTGAACATGGGCGCCGAGGACTACGTCGTGAAGCCTTTCAACTCGCTCGAGCTGGTGGCCCGGGTGAGGAAGATTCTGGAGCGGGAGAACCGCCGGGCGGGGTGAAGCGGTGGAGAACATGTCCGAGATTCTCATCCGGGCGCTCTGGATCCTGGGCGGCGTCCTGTTCTTCCTGTCGATCTACATCATCGCCAACAAGGCGCTGCGGGAGACGACGGAGCGGCGGGTCGCCTGGATGCGCGGCGAGCTCGAGCCGAAGGTCCTGGAGTACCTGAACGGCAAGGGAGAGCGGCTGGGCGCCGTGCTTCCTCCCCTCGGCCGGACCGAGCGGCGGGTGGTGGAAGAGGTGCTCCTCGACAACGGGCGGTTCCTCAAGGGGAACGCCCGCGATCGGATCACTGCCGCGTGCGAGGATCTGGGCTACGTGCGGGATCGGACGCGCCAGCTCAAGAGCTCCCGCTGGTGGAGGCGCGCCGAGGCCGCCGAGAAGCTCGGCACGATGAAGAGCCCGAAGGCCACCGCGGAGCTCATCGCCCTGATGCGCGACGAGATGCCCGAGGTCCGGATGCGGGCGGCCCGCGCCCTCGGACAGTTGGAGACGCGCAGCAGCGTCAAGCCCCTCATAGGGACCCTCCAGGATCCCAACCGGTGGTCGGCGCTGCGCATCGCCGACATCCTGGCCGGGATGGGGCCCGAGGCGGCCGACGAGCTGGTCGAGAGCTTCGCCACCCTTCCGGCCAAGGCCCGCGTGGCGGCCGTCGACTGCCTGGGGCGCGTGAAGAGCCACCGCGCCGCGGGGCTGCTCATCAAGCTCCTGTCGGATCCCGACCGCGACCTCCGCGCCCGCGCAGCCCATTCCCTCGGCCTGATCGGCGACCCGAACTTCACGCCCGACCTGCAGAGGGCGCTCAAGGACCCCGCCTGGCCGGTGCGGGCCATGGCGGCCAAGGCCCTCGGGAAGCTGGGGCGCCCCGAGGCGGTGGCGCCGCTCTTCGACCTCCTCAAGGACCGTGAGTGGTGGGTGAGAATCAACGCGGCCGAAGGGCTCCGGTCGATGGGCGACCGCGGCCTCGCCGCTCTGGTGAACGCCATCGACTCCGAGGATCGCTACGCCCGCCACGCCGCCGTGGCCACCCTGGAAGGGGCCGGCGTGCTCGATCAATACGTGGAGAAGCTCGTCTCGGCGGACGAGCAGGAGCGCGAGGCGGCGCTGACTCTCATCCGGAAGATCGTGGCGGCGGAGCGCACCGACCACCTGATGCAGGCGGCGTCGCGGCATGCCCAGGAGAAGGTGCGGGAGCAGCTGGCGCGCCTTCTCGCCCCCGGCGACGTGAAAGTGCAGGTGAAGGCGTGATCTTCCTTTCGCTCTTTCTCTCCATCGACTGGCACCAGCTTCTGCTGCAATCGGTCGTCGGCTTCAACCGCTACGTCCTCTATTATTTCCTCACGCTCAACACCGTCTACCTGCTGCTGTTCATCGTCTCGCTCTTCGAGGTGGTCCGCTTCGTCCGCCGGACCTTCTTCTCGGACTACCAACAGATCCTCAAATCCGAGATGACCTGGCCGATCTCGATCATCGTTCCGGCTCACAACGAGGAGCGCGGCATCGTGGAGACGGTCCGGTCGCTGCTGCAGCTCAACTACGGCGAGTTCGAGGTCCTGGTGGTCAACGACGGATCCAAGGACAACACCCTGGAGCGGCTCGTCCGTGCCTTCGACTTGAGGAAGACCGACCGGATCTACCGGCGGACCCTGCCGACGGCCCGGGTGAGGGGCATCTACGCGTCGCTCGAAGTCCCGAACCTGGTCGTCGTCGACAAGGAGCAGGGGGGGAAGTCCGACGCCCTCAACACCGGCATCAACCTCTCCCGGTACCCCCTCTTCTGCTCGGTGGACGCCGACTCGGTCATCGAGGAGAACGCACTGCTGCGCGTCGTCAAGCCCTTCATGGAGCATCCGGAGGAGATGGTGGCGGTGGGCGGCATCGTCCGAATCGTCAACGGCTGCGAGGTGCGGGACGGCCGGGTGGTCCGCATCTCCCTGCCGCGCAAGGCGCTGCCCGTGTTCCAGGTCGTGGAGTACTTGAGAGCCTTCCTCTCCGGGCGGATCGGCTGGAGCGTCCTGCGGTCCCTGCTCATCATCTCCGGGGCCTTCGGGCTGTACAAGAAGAGCGACGTGGTGGCGGTGGGCGGCTATGATTCCTTCACCGACACCGAGGACCTGGAGCTGGTCGTGAAGCTCCACGAGCACCTCAAGAAGCAGAAGACCAAATACCGCATCGTCTTCGTCCCGGATCCCGTCTGCTGGACCGAGGTCCCGGAGCGGTTCAAGACGCTCCTCTTGCAGCGCAACCGCTGGCATCGCGGCATGCTCCAGTCGTTCTCCCGCCACTGGCGGATGCTCCTGAACCCGCGTTACGGCGTCATCGGCACCGTGGCCCTCCCTTACTTCCTGCTCTTCGAAGTGCTGGGGCCGTTCGTCGAGGTGCTCGGCTACCTGAGCGTCATCCTCGCCTACTTCCTCGGGATCCTGAACATGGAGTTCTTCCTCCTCTTCCTGCTCGTGGCCATCTTCTACGGGGTGTTCCTGTCGATCGCGGCGGTCCTGCTGGAGGAGATCTCCTTCCGACGCTATCCCGCCTGGGAGGACCTGGCACGCCTCATCTGGTACGCCGTCTGGGAGAACCTCGGCTTCCGCCAGCTCCTCGCCCTGTTCAAAGTGAAGGCCTTCTTCGACTTCATCCTCCGCCGGCGGCGCTGGGGAGAGATGGGCCACCGCGGCTTCCAGCCGGCCGCCCCGGTGGCCTACCGGTAAGAGGAGGCAGAGGCCTCCCTTCAGGTGCCGTTGGCCGTGCCGCTGCGACCGGCATCGACCGCCGGCGCGCGGCATGCGGCTCCCGGGCTCCTGCCTCATTCCATCACTTGCCCATGGAAATCCCGGCCCTCGATCGGCTACATTATCGGGCGCTCCGAAGGGTCGCGCTGCAGTCGGGGACGCCTTCGGCGGCGACAGCCCAAGGTTTCCGCGACGACCTCGCGCCGGAATTGGCGGCGCGACGGCATGGGAAAGGTGGCAACGGGCCATGGCGAGATTGATCGACGCCCCGAAGGTGATCGAAGCCGCCGGGAACAAGCCGAAGCGGATCGAGGAGTTCATCGGACGCGTCAACAGCGGCACGGCGGCGGTGAGCGTCGCTCGGATGAAGAGCCCCCCGGGCTGGGAAGAGCCGGGGCAGACGCCGGAGTTCGATGAGTTCACCCTGGTGCTCGCCGGCTCCCTGCGGGTCGAGACGAAACAGGGGTTTCTGGAGGTCGGGGCCGGCCAGGCGGTCGAGACGCGCGCCGGAGAATGGGTCCGTTACAGCACTCCCGAAGGGGCGGAATACGTGGCGGTCTGCATCCCTGCCTTTTCCCCGGCCACGGTCCACCGGGACTCCTGACTCTTCCCGCGAATTCAATTCGTGAAACCGCTGCTCATTCCGCGTCGCGGCGATTGCCCCGGACCGCCCCCTCGAAGTATATTCAGCGCTCCCCCAAAGCTCGAAAGGCCTGATTCAAGGCGATCTGGGCCCAATTCCCCCCGGGGGCGGAGCGGAACGTGGAAAAAGTGAACCTGGCGGAAAAGCTCGGACAGTTTGCCGAACACTGGCAGCCGAAAATCGTCGGCGAGCTCGATGGGTTCATGATGAAGCTCGTCAAGTTCCAGGGCGAGTTCGTCTGGCACAAACATGATAGAGAAGACGAGCTGTTCCTGGTCCTCGAGGGCCGCCTGTCGATGCGGCTCCGGGATCGGACGATCGACCTGGAGTCCGGGGAATTCCTCATCGTACCGAAAGGAGTGGAGCACCTTCCGGTCGCCGAGAAGGAGGTCCACGTGCTTCTCTTCGAGCCCTCTTCTACCCTGAACACCGGCAACGTGCGCAACGCGCGGACCATCGACGCGCCCGAACGGATTTGATTCGAACCCTGACCAAGGAGGAACCGGCCATGCCCAAGTACGTCATCGAGCGCGAGCTTCCCGGGGCGGGAAAGCTCACCCCGGAGCAGCTGCACTCCGTCGCCCAGAAATCGTGCGGTGTCATCCGGGAAATCGGCCCGCAGATTCAATGGATCCAGAGCTACGTCACCGACGACAAGATCTATTGCGTCTACATCGCGCCGGATGAGGATACGGTCCGCAAGCACGCCCAGATGGGCGGCTTCCCGGCCAACCGTGTCTCCCAGGTCCGGGCGATCTTCGACCCGACGACTTCGGAGTAAGGGGGCCGCTGCGAGCGATTCGCGGTTCGCGGCGCCGGGGCCGCCACCCTCCCGGCGGCGACCTGGAGATAAGAGAGGCAGGGCGTTGAAGCGTGGATGCCGACATCCTGAATGCCATCTTCATCCAGACCCTCGCGTCGATCGCGGGGGTCTTCATCGGGGCCCTGGCGGCGCTCGCGATCGATCATCACAACACGCGGAGCCGCCAAAGACGTCGCGCCCGAACGCTCACCCGGATCCTGACCCAGGAGCTGACGGAGAACTACCAGACGCTGAAGGCCGTGCAGCCGGCCTTTGAGAAGACGAACTGGGGAAAGAGCTTCTACCTCAGCACGGTGGCTTGGGAGACGGCCCTCGCGAGCGGCGATCTGCCGGAGATTCTCGGTTACGACCTCGCCGACACCCTGGCGGTGCAATATGGATGGCTGTCGCGCATCCGCTACTACGTCGACCTGCTGACCCGTCTCTGGCTCGCGCCTCAGGGGATCCACGGCTACGAGGAGATCCGCTCCGGCTTCCGGAGCGCCATCCTCTCGGCGATAAAGGAGGCCCTGGAGGGGCACCAGCGAGTCATGGAGCGCATCGGTGACGGAGGGCTCGCCGGGAGCAGCTCGACATGACCGAACTCCCCATCGCCTGCACGCTTTCGGGCGTCGCGCGCCAGGAGCGCGGCGAGAAGCTCGCCCGGATTCTGGCGCGCGTCGAGGAGTCGCGACGCCTCGACGAAGGACTGGCGCTGCGCTTTCCGGGAGGCGATCCGGTTCTGGAGGAGGTCTCCGAGCTGATCCGCCTGGAGCGGCAGTGCTGCGCCTTTCTCACTTTCCGCCTGACGGTCGAGCCGGGAGGCGGCCCCATCTGGCTGGAGCTGTCCGGGCCCTCGGGGACCGGCGCCTTCCTCGAGGCGGAGCTGGGGATGTACTTGTAGAACCCTGAAGGTAGGGAACCTGGACGCGTGCTGAGCGGGTTTGCGGCGAGCATCTCTGCAGAAGCGATGTGGGGGGTGGAGAATGGCGATGCAGTCGACCACGAGCCTGGTCCTCGGCGGCGGCATGGGCGGGCTGGCCACGGCCCGGACCCTGCGCGGATTGCTGCCGGCAGAGCACCGCATCACCGTCGTCGACGCGGCAGCCGACTTCTCCGTTGGGGCGACGAACATCTGGCTCGCGACCGGGAGGGCCCGGCGCGAGGAGCTGGCCCGGCCGAGGGAAGCGCTTCTCCCCGCCGGAGTCGATCTCGTCGAAGCCGCGGTGACGCGGGTCGATCCCGCAAGCGGCGAGGTCGAGACCAGCGCGGGCCGGCTGCGCGGCGACTACGTCGTCATCGCCCTCGGGGCGGACGTCAGCATGAAAGCGCTTCCGGGCCTGGACTCGGCCGAGACGTTCTACACGCAGGACGGGGCGGAACGGCTCGCCGCCCGGCTGCGGGACTTCGCGGGAGGCGACCTCGTCCTCCTGATCCCGCGCCTGCCGTTCAAATGCCCGGCGGCGCCCTACGAGGCCGCCTTCGTCATCGAGCGCCTGCTCGGCGAGCGAGGGCTGGCGGAGCGCTCGCGGATCAGCATCCACACCGTCGAGGAGACGCCGCTCGGGGCGGCCGGCCCGGAGGCGGGCAAGCGGCTGCGGGAAGCGCTGGCCGCGCGCGGCATCGAATTCCATCCGGGCAGGAAAGTTTCGACTATCGATCCGGGGCAGCGCGGCGTCCTGTTCGAGGACGGGACCCAAGCGCGCTTCGACCTCTTGATCGCCGTCCCCGTCCACGAGGCGCCGCGCGCCGCGCGCGACTCGGGCCTGACTTCCGAGACGGGCTGGATCCCGGTCGATCCCGGGACCTTCCGGGTGGCGTCGCGCCAGGGCCCGGTTCCCGTCTACGCCGTCGGCGACGTGACGGTCCTGCCTCTGCCCGGCCGCTTCCGGCCGGATCGCCCTCTGGCGCTCCCGAAGGCGGGAGTCTTCGCGGAAGCCCAGGGAAAGGCCGTGGCGCGGGACATCGCCGCCCGGGCTCTCGGCGGAGGATCGCCGGAGCGCTTCGACGGGAAGGGATACTGCTTTCTCGAGACGGGCGGCGGCGAGGCGATGAAGGTGGAAGGCTCGTTCCTCGATCTGCCGCATCCGGAAGGGCGGCTCTGCGAGGCCGATGCGGCGACTCACCAATTGAAACGGGACTGGGTGGATCGATGGCTGACCGGAAGGATCTGAACCCTGGCGACCTGCAGGAGTTCCGCGACACGGGCCGTCGCCTCATCGACCTGCTGGCCGACTATCTGGAGCGGGTGGACGATCGGCCGGTCTTTCCCCGTGTCGATCCGGCCGCGCTCGCCCGCCTGTTCGACGAGCCGCTGCCGCGCCGCGCGACGCCACTGCCGGAGATCGTTGCCGAGCTGGAGGAGAAGCTGCTGCCTTACTGCACCCACGTGAACCACCCCGGCTATTTCGGGCTGATCACGCCCACGCCGGCGCCCGCCGGGATTCTCGGAGATCTGATCGCTTCGGCGCTCAACCAGAACGTCGGCGCCTACGTCATCGGCCCTTCGGCGACGGCGCTCGAGCGGCAGACGATCCGCTGGCTGACCGATCTCGCGGGGTACGACTCCGGAAGCGGCGGGAACCTCACCAGCGGCGGGACGATGGCGAATTTCATCGGCTTGAAGCTGGCGCGCGACTGGGCGTCGGGAGACGCCGCGCAACACGAAGGGGTGACCGGCCGGTGGGCCGCCTACACCTCGGAGGAGCGCCACGTCTCGGTGGACAAGGCGGTCGACGCCGTCGGGATCGGCCGGTCGGGGTTGCGCATCCTGCCGACCGACGATCAGTTCCGTATCCGGATCGAGGCCCTCGAGGCGGCCCTGGCCGAGGATCGGAAGAAGGGGATCCGGCCGATGTGCATCATCGCCATGGGCGGGAGCACGAACACCGGGGCGGTCGATCCGCTCTCCGACCTGCGGCGCATCGCCGACCGGGAGAAGGCGTGGCTGCACGTCGACGCCGCCTACGGCGGCGGGATGCTGCTGTCGCAGAAATACCCGGGCCGCCTGGCAGACCTCGCGCTGGCCGATTCGATCGTCCTCGATCCCCACAAATGGTTCTACGCGCCGCTCGACGCGGGAGCGATCCTGGTCAAGGACGAGACCCGTCTGACGCGCTCCTTCGGCCTGCAGCCTCCGTACCTCACCGATCCGGCCGACCGGGGGGAGCAGTACAATTACTACGTCCATGGCTTCGAGCAGTCGCGGCGCTTCCGCGGGCTCAAGGTCTGGATGGGGCTGAAGCGCTACGGCGCCGCCGAGCTGGGGCGCTGGATCGACGGCAACGTGGACCAGGCGTTGCGCCTGTACGAGGGCTGCCGGAGCACTCCCGATTTCGAGGCGGCGGTGAAGCCGCCGATGTCGGCGATCTGCCTGCGATACCGGGGCGGCGAGATCGACGAGGATCGCCGCGCCCGGCTGCACGCGGAGGTCGCCCGGCGCGTCGTGGACACGGGAAAATTCTGGATCTCGACGACGATTCTCAAAGGGCGCTGGTGGTTCCGGATCAATCCGGTCAACTTCCGCACCCGCGACGAGCACGTCGACGCCCTCTTCGATCTCTTACAAGCGGAGTGCGAGCGCTCGCGGCTCGAGACAAATTGACTCTGGAAGTCGTAAGCCGCAGCAGTCTCGGTCCGGCGGGCCGTGGTTTCCAAGACTCGATAGATCCTCTGGAGCGCAATCCATGATGGACGTGGAAAATCGGCAGGGCATCGCCATCCTGCGGCTCCGGCACGGCCGGGCGAACGCGCTCGACGTGGAGCTGTGCCGGGCCGTCCTGAAGTTCTTCGAGAAATCGGCAAGGGGTCCCGCGGCGAGCGTGGTGGTCACCGCCGAGGACGGGATCTTCTCCGCGGGGGTCGACCTCCTGCGGGTCCTCGACGGCGGCGCACGCTACGTCCGGGAGCTGCTTCCGCTGCTTCATGATTTCTGCGAGACGATCTTCAGCTTCCCCCATCCGCTCGTCGCCGCGATCAACGGTCACGCCGTCGCCGGCGGATGCATCTTCGCCTGCATGGCCGATCACCGCGTCATGGCGCGCGGCTCCGGCCGGATCGGCGTCCCGGAGCTGTCGGTCGGCGTGCCGTTTCCGCCGGCCCCGCTCGAGATCATGCGGTTCGTCCTCCCGTCCCAACACCTGAGCCGGGTCATGTATGGCGGCGCCACTTACGATCCCGAAGAGGCGCGGGAGTTCGGCCTGGTGGATGAAGTCGTGGCGCCGGAGGAGCTGTTGGATCGCGGCGTCGCCGCGGCACGCCGTCTGGGGGAGGTCCATCCCGAGACGTTCAGCCTGACCAAGTCGCAGCTGCGCGCTCCGGCGCTGGAGCGGATGCGCGCCGGCCAGGATGAAATCCAGCAGGTCGCCGAGGAGATCTGGACCACGCCGGAGGCGCTGCGGCGCATCCGCGCCCACGTCGACCGCACCTTCGGCGGGAAGAAAGGATAGCGGACGCATCCAGGAGGTCGTAGTGGCACCCCGCTCGTCGTCAAAGGACGATCCCAGGCAGGCCAGGAGGCAGGTGAAAACCTATCTTGCGTCCTTGCCGCCCGCCGCCCGAAGGCGCCTGACGAAGCTGCGCCAGGCCATCCGCGCCGCGGCCCCCGGCGCCGTCGAGAGCTTCGGCTACGGAATCCCTGCCTTCCGGCTCGATGGACGGCCGCTCGTCTATTACGCTGCCTGGAAACATCACACCAGCCTCTATCCGATGACGGCGGCGATCCGGCGCGCCCACGCCGGCGAGCTGAAAGGTTACGGGACCTCCAAGGGAACGATTCGGTTTCCTCTCGCCGAGCCGCTGCCGGCGGATCTCGTCAGGCGGCTCGTCAGAGCGCGTATCGTCGAAGTGCGAACGAGGGCCAAGCGATGAGCGCGCGTGAGAAAACACGCGAAGTGAAGATCACCGAGGCCTCCGAAGCGGACCGGGAAACCGTCCTGTTCCTCGTGGAGCGCCTCCTGAAAGAGCTGGAAGACAATCCCGAGGAGTTTCAGGGGGTCGACCCGGCGAAGGTGCTCCGGGATCTCGATGCCGCGCCCGAGCGGTTCACCGCCTTCCTGGCGCGGGACGGCCAGGACGCCCCGATCGGCGTGGCGACGGTCGTGGAGACGTTCGCGATCTACGCCGGCGGCCACTACGGCGTGATCGATGAGATGTACGTCGTCCCCGACCGCCGCGGCGAGGGCATCGGCGAGAGGCTGCTGGAAGCCGTGAAGGAGCACGGGCGCCGGAGAGGCTGGCTCCGCGTCGACGTGACCGCCCCGCCCGAAAAGCGTTGGAAGCGCACGGTGAAGTTCTATGAAGCCGCCGGCTTCGTCTTCACCGGACCGAAGCTCAGGCACAAGCTGCGATGAGCAAAACCACTCTGAAGATTCATCCGGCCACCGAGTCGCGCTGGGCCGACCTGGAGGCGCTGTTCGGCGAGCGCGGTGCCTGCGGCGGTTGCTGGTGCATGGTCTGGCGCCTTCCGAGGAAGGATTGGTTGGCCGGAAAAGGGGCCGGGAATCGCCGGGCGCTGAGGAAGCTCGTCCGCCACGGCGCAAGCCCGGGAGTCCTGGGTTATCTCGGAGAGGAGGCGATCGCCTGGTGCTCGGTGGCGCCGCGCGCCGATTACGTATTCCTGGCCAATTCCCGCGTCCACAGTCCGGTCGATACGGAGCCGGTCTGGTCGGTCTCGTGCCTCTTCGTCAAGAAGGAGCACCGGCGGCACGGCATCTCCGCGCTGATGCTCCAAGGCGCCGTCGAATTCGCGGCGCGGCATGGCGCGCGAATCGTGGAGGGCTATCCGGTCGTCCCGGCCATGATGAAGATGCCGGATCCCTTCATCTGGACCGGCACTCCCGCCGCCTTCACGGTGGCCGGCTTCAAGGAAGTCCTGAGGCGCTCGCGCAGCCGGCCGATCATGCGTGTGACGATCCCGCCGAAGCTCCGAGGCCGGAGAGTGAGTGCCGCGCGTGGCCGCGCCTCCGCCCCTTGAGATCCCCGAAGCTCTTCGCGACGCTCTGCGAGCCTGCCGGCACGTCGTCGTCCTGACTGGCGCCGGAATGTCGGCCGAAAGCGGTCTGCCGACTTTCCGGGAGCCGCTGACGGGCCTCTGGGCGAAGTACCGTCCCGAGGAGCTGGCGACCCCTCAGGCTTTCCGCCGCGATCCGCGCCTCGTCTGGGAATGGTACGAATGGCGCCGCGGGCTGGTCGCGGGGGCCGACCCGAATCCGGGCCATTACGCCCTGGTGGAGCTGGAGCGGCGCGTCCCGAGCCTGACCCTTCTGACCCAGAACGTCGATGGACTCCACGCGCGCGCCGGCAGCCGGGACGTCGTGGAGCTGCACGGCAACATCGGCCGAAGCAAGTGCTTCGATCGCCACCATCCGGCGGCGACCTGGTCCTCGCAGGGCGCGGTCCCGCCTCGCTGCGGACAGTGCGGCAGCCTCCTCCGGCCCGACGTCGTCTGGTTCGGGGAGAGTCTTCCCGTCGCGGCGCTGCAGGCGGCGCAGCTCGCTCTCGAGGAGTGCGATCTCTTCCTGTCGATCGGAACCTCGGGAAGCGTCCAGCCGGCGGCCTCGTTCTCCTTTCACGCCCGCGCCGCGGGGGCGCGCGTCGCCATCATCAATCCGGAATGGCAGGGGCCCACCGACCCGGAGGATTTCCTCCTGCGCGGCCGCTCGGGCGAAGTCCTGCCGGCCCTCGTCCGCTCGGCCTGGCCGGAGAGGGAGAGGGCGCAGTGAACTGTCGTTCGCGGAGCGGGTAAAATACTTCCGAAGGAGAAGGCCATGTTCCGAAACGCCGTCGTTCGGCCTCCGGGTCCCGATTTCCTCCGGGGGATCACGACCTCCCGGCTCGGACCGCCGGTCTACGAGAAGGCCCTCGCCCAGCACCGCGCCTATTGCGAGGCGCTGGAGCGCTGCGGGCTCAGCTTGACGCGCCTCGAGCCCGATCCGCGGCATCCCGACGGGACGTTCGTGGAGGACGCGGCGATCGTGACCCCGGGCGTCGCCGTCCTCACGCGTCCCGGATCCGAAACCCGGCGGGGCGAGGTGGCGAGCGTCGAAGCAGCTCTGGCGCGTTTCTATCCGAAGCTGGAGCGGATCGTCCCGCCCGGCACCCTCGACGGCGGGGACGTGTGCGACGCCGGCGACCGGTTCTTCATCGGCCTGTCGGAGAGGACCAACGAGCCGGGCGCGCGCCAGCTCGCCGCGTTCTTGGAAGAGGAGGGCCGCCGCTGCACCCTCGTCGACATCCGCGGCACTCCGGGAATCCTCCACCTGAAAAGCGGTCTCGCCTTCCTGGGCGAGGGGCGCCTGGCGGTCATCGAGGCTCTGGCGGAACGGGAAGATTTCCGCGGCTTCGAGATCCTCCGCATCGCCCCGGGTGAGGAATATGCCGCCAACTGCGTACGGGTCAACGACGCGCTCCTCGTCGCCGCCGGGTTTCCCCAAACCGAGCAGCGTCTCCGCCGCATGGGCTGCTCGGTCGTGCCGCTGGAGGTGTCGGAGTTCCAGAAGATGGACGGAGGCTTGAGCTGCATCTCGCTGCGCTTCTGAGACCCGCGGGAATCGTCCGGAACTGCGTTCGGGTCACCCTCGCCCGTCGCCGCGGCCTCTTCGCCCTGCTGCTCGCCGCGGGGCTCGGTCTCTTGATGGCGAGGGCTGGCCGCGTCGCGGCCGGCACGGAGCGCCTCACGGGCAATCCCTGGCAGAAACTCGAGCGCGGACTGGAGCTGGGGACTTTCCCGGCGCCGCGGCCGTCGGAGTGGGGAGACTCGCTCATCCGCGTCCTGCGCATCGATCCGGCGCGCTTCGAGCTGCGGCTTTTGAACGCCTCGGCCCCCGGGCAGGGACGGCCGCTTCCCGCCAAGGAATGGTGCCGGCGCAACGGCCTCGTCGCGGCGATCAACGCCAGCATGTACCGCACCGATTATCGGACGAGCGTGTCGCTCATGCGGACGGGCGATCACGTGAACAACCCATCGCTTTCGAAGGACAAATCGATCCTCGCCTTCGACCCGCGCGTCAACGGCGTGCCCCCCGTCACCATCCTGGATCGCGAGTGCGACGACTTCGATGCTTTGAAAAGGCGCTACCAGAGCTTCGTGCAAAGCATCCGCATGATCTCCTGCAAGGGCGAGAACGTCTGGAGCCCGCAGCCCCGGAAGTGGAGCACGGCGGCCATCGGCACGGACCGCAAGGGGAGGATCCTCTTCATCCACGTCCGCTCGCCCTACTCGACCCACGATCTGATCGAGATGCTCCGGGCCCTCCCCTTGAGCCTCACCCGCGCGATGTACTCCGAAGGAGGCACCGAGGCGCAGCTCTACGTCCAGGGCCCCGACCGCGACTACGAGTTCCTGGGCGCCGCCGCGGCCTCGAGCGGCAAGGAATCCCAAATCCAGGTCGCCTGGCCCATCCCCAACGTCGTCGGCATCGCGCGGAAGCAAGCTGGGTCACGCTGAACGACGTCGAATGGACGAGACAACATGACTCTATTGGCCCGGCTGGATCCCTCTACGTATTCAGATGATCAGCTTGTCGGGGTCGCGGCTGTTTCGCAAGGAGAACTGCCAGATCCCGTGCCGGATGAGCGGTGGCAATACATCCCGGAGCGTGTGTGGAGTCGGATCCAACACCTTGGCTCGGCGTACGAACTCCACTTTGCGGCCCTGGTGGAGCCTGTTAGCAGGCTGCGGAACAATAGCGATTTGAGAGAGTTCCTCTTCTCTCCAGCATGATCTCGGAGTCCCGATGAGTCCTATCCGTCAAGATCGTGTTGATGATCTCGCTTCGAGCCAAGCGGGCGAGGCGTGGCGAACGAC
>DASYRE010000061.1 GCA_036004685.1 Candidatus Polarisedimenticolia bacterium
AACGGCGCGGGCAAGACGACGACCATCCGGATGCTCGTCGGCCTGGCGCGCCCCGACCGCGGGCGCGTGCGCATCCGGGGCTTCGATGTGTCGCGCGATTTCGCCCGGGCCATGGCGCATGTCGGCTCGATCGTCGAATCGCCTGACCTCTACAGCTACCTGACCGGGCGGGAGAACCTGCTGCACTTCGCGCGGATGCTTCCCGGCGGGGCGGAGGAGCGAATTCCGGAGCTCGCCAGGCTCGTAGCGCTGGAGGAGCGGCTGGACGAGAAAGTCGAGACCTATTCTCTCGGAATGAGCCAGCGCCTGGGGATCGCTCAGGCACTGCTGGGCGCCCCGGATCTCCTCATCCTGGACGAGCCGGCCAATGGCCTCGACCCCGCGGGAATCCGCGAGATCCGGCGCCTCGTCCGCCTGCTGGCTTCGCAACGCGGCATCGCCGTTTTCGTCTCGAGCCATCTTCTCTCCGAGGTCGAGCAGATGTGCGATCGGGTCACGATCATCCACCGCGGCCGCGCGCTGGCCACCGGGCCGGTGCGGGAGCTGCTCGACCGCTCCTCTTCCGGCGCGACGCGCTGGCGCGTCCGCCCCGCCGCCCGAGCCGCGGAGGTCCTTCGCCCCTTCGGCGGCGGAGAGCCCCCCCTGCTCGAAAACGAGGAGACCGTGATTACCCACACTGAAAGAGAAAAGCTCCCGCAAGCCGTCGCGGCGCTCGCCCGCGAAGGAATCGAGATCTTCGCCGTCGAGCCGAAAGCATCCTCGCTGGAAGAAGTGTTTCTGGAAGTCACGGGAGGAGAAACCGTCTGAGGAATTTAAGATTGAGAGATTGAAAGATTGACGATTAAGCACGCACGGAGGATACGACGAGTCAATCGTCAATCAGTCAATCAGTCAATCCGTCAATCGTCAATTGCGACTCGAAGCGAAGGATGAACGAATGAGATTTCTTCCCCTTGTCGAGAATGAAGTGCTGAAGCTACTCAAGCGCCGCCGCTTCCGCGTCGTGCTCCTGATTCTGGTCGCGCTGATCGGGCTGATCGTGTATGCGCAGATCAAGGGGCGCGAACGCTTCCTCGGCAAGGAGAACTGGCGCGTGCGGGTCCAGGAGCGCATCGCCAGGATGCAGAACCAGGTGCGCTCGGGACGGATGCCCAGGACGGCGGAACGCTGGACGCACTTCGAGATGGCGCGGCTCCAGTATCACGTGGACCGCAACGTGGACCCTGACGCGATCAGCGGGCCGCTCTTCGTCAGGCTCTTCGCCAACGCTTCGAGCTACCTGCTCTTGCCGCTGCTGGCCCTGGTCTTCGGCTCGGACATCGTGTCCTCGGAGTTCTCGCAGGGGACAATCAAGCTCTTGCTGACGCGGCCGGTCTCCCGCGCCGCCGTGCTCGCATCCAAGCTCGCCGCGCTCGTCCTCGCGATCACCCTGATGGTGCTCGCCGGAGGCGCCGTGGCCTACGCCTTCGGCGGCGCGGCGTTCGGCTTTGCCGGATGGGGCGCTCCGGTCCTGACGGGGTTTCGCCTCTCCGGCGCCGACGCTTTCGACGTCACGACGGTCCGTTCCCTCGTCCTCTGGAAAGACACGCTCCTCGTGTTCGGCCTGGCCTGGTTCGCGGCCCTTTCGGTCGGAGCCCTCGCCCTTCTGACTTCCGTTCTGCTGCGCTCGACCGCTGCCGCCATGGGGACGATGTTCGCGGCGCTCATCGCCGGAACGATCCTGCCGCGAGTGGCGCCGTCGTGGGAGGCGCAGAAGTACCTGTTCGTAACGAATCTCCCGCTCCCCGACTATTACTCGGGCTCTCCCCCGCCGATCCCGGGCATCACGGTCGGCTTCGCGGTGACGGTCTTGACGATCTGGGCCGCCGCCGCGGTCCTCGCGGCGTTCGTGGTGTTCCTGCGCCGCGACGTGCTCGCGTGAGGATGTCCTTTTCTAACTTGTCATCCCTTCGCTCTCTTTCCTGTCATCCCTTCGCTTCTTCTCTGTCATCCTGAGCGCAGCGAAGGATCTGCTTTTCTGGTCAAGCTGTGCCTTCCAGCTCAGGGCAAGCTCTGAACGCTGCGAAGGGTACAGACCGGGGACATGGGTAACAGATTGGACCGGGGAGATAGGTGACAGTTTCGCGCAGGATGGGCTCCGAGGAGGGGCCAGATGCCATGGAGCGAGACGACACCGATGAGGGAGCGAGTGAAGTTGGTGGCAGCATTCAGCGATGGGATCTTTTCGATGACGGAGCTGGCACAGCTGCATGGGATCAGCCGCAAGACGGGGTACAAGTGGGTGGAGCGGTTCGAGCAGGAAGGGTTGGACGGGTTGAAGGAGCGGTCGCGGGCGCCGAAGAGTTCTCCGCACCGGACGCCCGAGCAGGTCGTCGGTGGGGTGCTGGAGGCGCGCCGGCGGCATCCCAGCTGGGGGCCCAAGAAGTTGATTGCCTGGCTGGAAGACCATCGTTCTGAGCAAACCTGGCCGGCCGCTAGTACGGCCGGAGAGATCCTTAAGCGCCATGGTCTGGTGCGAGGCCGGCCCTTCCGCCGTCGGGTGGAGCATCCGGGACGCAGCCTTTACCCGGCGCTGCAACCCAACGACCTGTGGACGGCGGACTTCAAGGGGCAGTTCCGAACCGGGGACGCCCGCTACTGCTACCCGCTGACGGTTGCCGACTTTCTGAGCCGGTACCTTTTGGGTTGTCAGGCTTTGCGCTCCAGCGGGACGCAGAGCAGCCGGGCGATCTTCGAACGGCTGTTTCGGGAATACGGCCTTCCTCAGGCCATTCGCACCGACAACGGCGCCCCCTTTGCCTCCATTGCCATCGGAAGGCTCTCGGCCCTGTCGGTCTGGTGGATCCGGCTGGGCATCCTGCCCGTTCTCATCGAGCCGTCCCATCCCGAGCAGAACGCCAGCCATGAACGGATGCACCGTACCCTCAAGGAAGAGACGGCCCGCCCGCCGCAAGCCAACCTTGCGGCGCAGCAGAGACGCTTCGATCGCTTCCGTCGCGAGTACAACGAGCAACGCCCCCACGAGTCTCTGTGTCAAAAGCCTCCTGCCACCCTCTACCGACCCTCTCCACGTCCCTTCCCGCAGCGGCTGCCGCCGCTGGAGTATCCGGGTCATTTCGAAATCCGCCGCGTCGGATCCAACGGCTGCATCAGCTGGAACTCCCAGTGGCTTCATTTAACCCAGGCTCTGGCTGATCAGGACGTTGGAATGGAGGAAATCCACGACGGCGTCTGGTCGATTCATTTTGGCCCGATGCTGCTCGGACGCTTCCACCAGGGCGAGGTGAGACTACGCGGGGTCCACTCGTGAGCAGACGGGGCACCGGGCTATGGACGTTGCGCAAATCGCTGCGCGATTCCCGCAATCGCCCACAGCCCCGACTACTAAGCGCTAGAGAGAAATCAACCAAAACTGT
>DASYRE010000062.1 GCA_036004685.1 Candidatus Polarisedimenticolia bacterium
CGATCTAGTGTCGCGTCTCAAAAATCATGTTACATTCGGCCCCCGATCCATCCCGGCTCGCCGCGTTGCGCCTCGCTTGCGTACCGCCTTGGGTACGCGACGCTCTGGCGCGCCTTGCGATCCGGGCGCCTCGGCGACCTCGCTGTTAACATGATTTCCGAAACGCAACACTAGGGCGGAATGGGACGCGACGGCTGAACCTGCCGAATAGGACGGGGTTTCGGAGGGGGGACGCTAGGCTTTCGGGCGGATGAAGTCGATGAACCCTTGCTCCACGTTCGTTTCAGCCAGCTCGACCGTGACCCGCTCCCCGACGTCGAGCCCGGCGAACCCTCTCACGAGCTTTCCCTCGACGGGCGGATTGAAGATCCGCACCCAGGTCCCTTTCTCCGAGGCGCCGCTGACGATTCCTTCGAAACGCTCCCCGATGCGCGACTCGAGCAGGAGCGCGGCCGCCGATTTGCGGACGCGGCGCTCCACCTTGTTGGCGTTGTCCTCCTGTTCCGTGCAGTGTCGGGCCAGCTCCCGCAGCTCCTCGATCGGGTAGGGCTCCCGCCGCCCGTCGAGAGAGGCCTTCACCAGCCGCTGGGTCACGAGATCGGGATACCGCCGGTTCGGAGCGGTGGAGTGCGTATAGTCCTGGATCGCCAGGCCGAAGTGCCCGGGGACCGCCCCTCCCGGGAGCTCGACATCGTATTCTCCGCGCCCCATGAGCTTGACGATCGCCAGCGACAGGTCGGGAAACCGCTCGGAGTCGGCGGCGCGGCGCTTTTTCAGGAAGCCCTCCAGCGCCGCGGCGTCGGGGTCGGGAGGGAGCCGCTCCCCCAGGCTCGCGGCGATCTGCTCGATCCGGTCCCACCGCTCGGGGGATCGGAGCACGCGCCGCAGCGAGGGAAGTCCCCGGGCCTCCAGGAATCGCGCCGTGACGCCGTTGGCGGCGATCATGAGATCCTCGATCAGTTCCCGGGCCCGGTTCTTCGCTTCGACGCGAAGATCGGCGAGCGCTTCGCCGTCGAAAACCGCATGGGGCTCGATCGTCTCCAGACTCAGCGCGCCCTGCCGGTGGCGCACGGTCCGGAGCGCCTGCGCCACGCGGTCTTGGAGGCGGATCTGCCCGGCCAGCTCGGCGCTCGACGCGATCCGGCCCGGGGGAGGGGCGCCGTCTTCGAGCCAGGCCGACACGGCGTTGTAGGCGAGCTTGGCTCGATTCACGACCTTGGCGTGATAGACCTCCGAGCCCTCCATCGAGCCGTCGTCCCGGATCCGCATCTCGACGACAATCGCCAGCCTCTCCTCGTCCTCGCCGAGCGAAGTCCGATCGTTCGAAAGCTCGGCGGGAAGCATCGGGAAGATCCGGGCGGCGGTGTAGACGGAGGTGGTGTTGTGGCGGGCATGCGCGTCGACCGCCGAGCCCCGCGGCACCAGGGAATCGACGTCGGCGATCGCGACGCGCAGACGCGTCAAGCCCGCGCCCGCCGGCTCCGCCACGGAAAGCTGATCCAGATCGCGGGAGTCGTCGTTGTCGATGGAAACCCAGGCCGAGTCCCGGAGGTCGCGGAGCGCGGGAGCGTCCTCCAGCGGCGCGCCTTCCAGGCGGCGGGCCTCCGCTTCGGCCGCGGGCGAGAAATCGGGCAGCAGCCCGCGTTCCACCATGGCGCGCCGCGCGATCGCCTTCAGCTCCCCGCGGTGCCGTCTCGGTATCGAGCTCAACAGCTCCTCTTGAAGCCGCAAGGACGGCGGCCAAGCCTTCAACGCTTCGAAGCCCCGCAGGCGTCGCCCTCAGGCGCCCGCCGCCCTCAGCCCCGCCCGCCTCTCAAATCGGCCGAGGGCAGGAACTGCGGGGGCCGGCGGGCTTTCGTCGCCTGTTCGTAGGCGTAGGCGAACCGGATCAAGGTTTCCTCGCTCCAGGGTCGTCCGACGAAGGACAGGCCGACGGGCAGCCCCGCGACGTAGCCCATCGGAACGGTGACGTGCGGATAGCCCGCCACGGCCGCCGGCGAGGAGAAGCTCCCGCCGCCTGACGGATCGCCGTTGACCAGATCAATCAGCGAAGGGGGACTGCCCGTCGGCGCGACGAGCGCGTCCAGCCGGTGCTCCCCCATCACCGCATCGATCCCTTGGAGACGCGAAAGAAGCTTGTCCTTGTCGAGCGCCCGCAAATACTCCTGTTGGGTCAGCGAGCCTTTCGCCTGGGCTTCGACGAGGATCTCCTGGCCGAAGTAACGCAGCTCCTCGTCCTTGCGCCGCTCGTTGAAGGCGATCAAGTCTTTGAGAGTCCTCACCGATCCCCCGGGGGCCCACCGGGCGAGGTGCTTGTTCAGGTCCGCCTTGAACTCGTAGAGCAGCACCATGTATTCGGACTCGTCGAAGCTCCCGGCGGTGGCGATGTCCGCCGGATCGATCAGGGTCGCCCCGAGACGTTTCAGCGCTTCGAGGGCCCGCTCCATCAACGCGTCGGTCGCCGGGCTGTATCCCATGTAATGGGCGCGGCAGACGCCGAGGCGCGCTCCTTGAAGTCCCCTCGGGTCGAGGCGGGCGGCGTAATCGATCCCGGCGGGCTGCGGGTTCGCGGCAGTCGCCCCGTCGCGCGCATCGACCCCGGCGAGCGCTCCGAGCAGCGCCGCCGCGTCGGCGACCGTTCGGGCCATCGGGCCGGCGGTGTCCTGGCTGTGGGCGATGGGGATGATGCCGGTGCGGCTCACGAGCCCGAGGGTCGGCTTGATGCCCACCAGGGAGCAGCAGTTCGAAGGCGACACGATCGAACCGTCCGTCTCCGTGCCCACGGCCGCGGCGCACAGGCCGGCCGCCACGGCGACACCCGAACCGGAGCTCGATCCCGAAGGGGTCCGATCGAGCGCGTAGGGGTTCCGGCATTGACCGCCGCGGGCGCTCCAGCCGCTCGACGAGTGGATCGATCGGAAATTCGCCCATTCGCTGAGATTCGTCTTGCCGAGGATGACCGCCCCGGCCGACCGCAGCCGCTCGACGATGGCGGCATCCCGGGGCGGCTTCACGCCGACGAGCGCGAGAGAGCCGGCGGTGGATTGCATCCGATCCCGCGTGCAGACGTTGTCCTTGAGAAGCAGCGGGATCCCGTGGAGAGGCCCCCGGGGGCCCTTGGCTTTCCGCTCCGCATCCAGCTTCTCGGCCGTGGGGATGGCGTCGGGATTCACTTCCAGGACCGACCTCAGCTCCGGTCCCCGTCGGTCGAGCCGGTCGATCCTCCGTAGATAGCTCTCCGTGAGCGCGCGCGCCGTGTACCTGCCCGAGCTCATGCCCTCTTGAAGCTCCGCGATCGTGGCTTCCTCGAGATCTCCCGCCGATTCGGTCTGCGGCCGCGCCGCGGTCTTCAGAGCCGGGATCGCCGCGGCGATCGCGCCGCCGACCGCCGCGCATTCGAGAAACTTCCGGCGCCCCATCGTCCTGTCGCCCATACGTTCCCTCGACGAGAAGAGTTGTGCTGGATCGCGGGCTGGAAGCGCTCCGCGCTCCGAGGCGCATTGTATCAGTTTCGCACTGCGGGGAAGGCGGGAGGAAGACCTCGCCGAACGGTGAGTTTTGGATCGGAGCCCGAACACCGCTAGGGGCAGGAGACCGCCGCCTCGCCGGCTCTTCACGCGCGCGCCACATCCGGCTCGCGCCGCCATCGGGCGACAAGCTGATCGAGCGTGACGGCGGCGAAAAGCTGGAGGATCATGATCGCCGGCACCATGTAGCGCGCCAGGGAGAAGACCATCGTCGTCATCCCCCAAAAGTAGACGACCAGCGTGAGCAGGAGAATTCTCGGCGTCTTCCGCGCGAGGTCCCAGCGTCCGGCGAGGAACACGCCGGGGAGTGCGAGCACCAGATAGACCGAGTTGACCAGGAGGATTTCCGTTTCGTGCCAGAGCATTTCGGTGCCGTACCAGCTCCGGACGATCTTGAAAAACAGGAGCTCGAGCAACGGTTTCGCCTCGGCCCCTTCGCCGGTCAGATAGCGAAGGATTTTTCCGGGCGAATCGAGCTCCGGCCGCTTCGCCTGCGTCCGCTCCATCCAATCCCGCAGGTCCGCCGGAACCCGGACTTGGGCGTCCCCGAGGCGCGGCTTCACGGCGAACGTCAGACCGTCCATCATGGTCGGGGGTCCGCCCGAGCTCAAGGGCAGGATCTGGCCGAGCGAGCGGTACATCACGATTTCCCAAGGGAGGATGGGGAGGAAAAAGCCCGCCGTCAGGAGCGCGGCCGCCTTCAGGCGGTTGGGAATCTTGAGAATGAGCAACCCGAGCGCGAGGAACGGGCCGAGCATCCAGGCCGCGGGACGGACGAGCGCCGCCAACCCCAGAAGAGCGCCGCCAAGAAAGAAGCCGCTCGTTCCGGTTCCCAGCAGGGTGCTGGCGATCACGAGCAGTCCGAGAACCATCACGAAGAGAAACGGGACTTCATCGTCGGGTTGCTTCAGTAGCCACAGGTTGAGGGGATAAGTCGTCCACAGGAGGCAGGCGAAGCCTCCCACGCGGCGATCGAAGAGCTTTTCTCCCAGCCGGAAGAGCAACACGCCGGTGGCGCTCGCGAGGATCACGTTCGCCACGGCCACGAGCACGAGCGGTTCGCCCGAGAGCCGACGAGCCAGCCAGAAGAGCGGAGCGAGAAAGAAGAAGTATCCGGGAGGATAGCGCGTGCAAAGGTTGCCGGCGTTATCGACGAGCCCCTTCCCCCTCAAGAGATTCTCGGTCACGGGCTTGTGGTGCGTGAACCAGTCCACCGATTGATTCCGGGATACGGCGTCGGGCAGCATGGCGAGGAAGGCGACCTGAACGATGACCGACGCGATGACCAGGAACGGGACGGAGAGAAGGCGACTTGGTTGCTTCCCTTCCATCTCAAGGCTCCTCAGCGCGCGAATCGGAGCAATGCATCGAATGTCGGCCAGGCGTGTCCATGCTTTCTGAATAAGCGTGGGGCGCCGGCGCCGTCACCAGCCCACTCCGATCAGGTAGGCGAGCTGGTAGTAATCGGCGCTCTCCTCGGCGCCGTCGATCTTGAGGTGGGCGCCCAAGACAATCTTCGCCTCGACGCCGGAGTTCAGCCGCACCCGCGCGCTCTTGGGGGTCTGCCAGAACACGCCTCCCGCGGCGTAAGCGGCCGCGGAGGTCTCTTCGTGATCGACTCCCGTTCTCCGGTCCTTGAGCTCCGCATTGACGACCTCGCCGCCCGCCCCCAGGAAGGGGCGCACCCGCTCTCCGGGACTCCATATTTTCACCACTCCCAGGCTCGCTTCCTGAAGCGTTCCCTTCAGCTCCACCCCGCCCACGTCGCAGAACCAGACGAAGCAAGAGGTCCTCCGCTTTTCACGTTCCGACGCGTGCAGCCCCACCTGAACATGGACCGGCCATCTTCCCGAGCCGAAATCGGCCTGCACCCCCCAGGCCCACTGGTCATCGACCTCCCCCCACGGTTCGCGATCCAGCGTGCGAAGGCCGATCTGAACGTTGACGTTTCCTTCAGCCTGCGCCAGCGCTTCGGCCGGAGCGAGCGCAGCGAAGCCCAGCAAGATCGCCGGAACCCATCTGGTCCTCATCGGTATCTTCGCACCCTCTTCGGTTGGCTGCCCGGCGCGACCGTCGGGTGGGGTGAAAACCCCATGGAGCCGGGGACTCTCCGCGGCTATCGTGGCACCCCGCTTCTTGCAACGAACGCACCGACTCAGGAGGCAAAATGATTCGGTCCCACCCGGCGGCGAGAAAGACGGCTCGGCTCACCCACCGGACGGCCCAGGCAATCCTGGCACTCGTTCTCGTGAGTCCGGCGCCGGCTTTGGCGGCCCACTTGTCCGGCCAGGCTCCCAAACCGGGCGACCTGGCCGTGAGCGCCAACCTCGGATTCGTCCACGCGTTTAACGGCAATTTCGACGGCTTCGAGCCGGTCCTGACCGGGAGCTTCGAATACTACTCCACCGCCCGTACTTCGTGGCGAGGGCTGCTCGGCGTGACCTCCTTCGATGCCGACTCTCCCCCCGGTGCCGACGTCGACTTCAAGTTTCTCAACGCGAATTTCATCTACAACTGGGAGCGGGGCTGGACCCACCCGTACGTCACGGGAGGCCTGGGCCTCTATTTTAAAGATGCCCCCGCCTCCCTGCCTCCGGACGCGGATGACACGGAGCTCGGAGTCAACGTCGGCGGCGGGGTCGATTTGTTCTTCGGGGCCCGTTGGGCTCTCAAGCTCGAAGGGACGCTCCACAGCCTGGCCGGGGCGGAACCGGACACTTTCGTCCTCGGGACCGCAGGAGTCAAGTGGTGGTTCTGAGCGGTCCTGCTTCCGCCTGGCACGCCGTTCGATGGAAACGATTCCCCAGAAAAACCGAAGGCCGCCAAGGTGCAACCCTGGCGGCCTTTGCTTGTTTCCCGCAAGATTAATCGGTTACGGGGTCGGCTCCGAGGCGCTCGCGTGCTGCAAGTCGGCGTGCGCCCTTCCGCAGGCTCGCCCGCAGGTGTGCTGATTGGCACCCTCGAGCGCCAGGCAGCAGGCGCGGCACTCGGTAACCGACGCCAGAGACCTGCAAGCCTCGAATCCTGCAGGGGCCGGCGCCAACCTCTCCAGCAGACCGTTCGCCACCGCGAAGAAGAATGACGATTTCTCGGTCTCGGTGACGGGATCCGATGCGGAGCCCTGGAAATTCACGCCGGCGCGCCGCAATCGGGATATCGCTTCGTCGGCGGTCATCGGCCCGAGACTCTGGGGATCGTCCGAGACGATGGTGATCGCCTTGAGAGCGAACTCCCCGACCGTGACCCGCACGGGGGGCAGCGGCGGAGCCGCTTTGTCCTTGTCTTTGGCGAGCGACGCGGAACCGACGAACAACAGCAATAACAACAGTGAAGGTAAGCACAACTTAGCGTAACGCATGCCTTGCCTCCGAGGGATAGGCATTCGTGTTAATTCGATGCTGTTTAAGTACGGCCTAACCTACGACTCGTCAAGGATAAAAGTGAGCTGCGGCGCGAGATTCTGGAGGTAAAGAGGCCCGAGACGAGATTTCTGTGTAGCCGGAAGCTTATCGCAGATATAGCGCCGGAGGAATGTCAAAGTCACATTTCGAGACCAATTTGTTCTATTGGAGCTCTGATGCTCCTCAGTTTTTTTCTTTGGTGCGCTTGATTACGAAGGCTCGGGAGGAAGAGGATTGGTGACGTCCAAAACTAGACTCCATTTGCCGGTATGGTCGCGTTTCCAGACGCGCATGTAAAAGCCCCTTTCAGGGGGGGATGCCGGCGAATGGAGCTCGTACTTGCCGTAGGTGTAACCGAGATCGCCGGATTTGGCCGTTTCCGCATGCAGCGTCTCCCACGACCCGCTGCGGGCTTGGGATGCGAGGAATTCGACAATCCCGGATCGAGCGGTCAGCGGATCATGGCCGTCGCGATGCAGACGCCCCGAGGGGGCGAGCCATTCACCGTAGGCCCGCGCCAGGTCTTCAGCCGCCTCGCGGCCCATCTTCTCCTCCGCCGCCCGCAAGTCGGGAAGCGGCCCGGAAGTCGCGGGCGGTCCTTCGCGCGGCGCCAGCCGTGTGCGTCCCCGGGAGATCGGTCCGGAGCGGGACGGGATTGAGATTCCGTGATCCAAGGCTACCCGCCAGCTGCCGTCCGGCTGCTTTTTCCAAACGGACGAGTAGTAGCCGTAGTGCAGAGCGTCACCCTTCCCCGATTTGTCGGTCAGGAGCGTAGGCCCCGTCAGCCAGCCCAGATCTCCGGATCGCGAGATGTCCCCGTAAGACGGCTCCCATTCCAGGAGCAGGGACGAAACCGCGGCCGGGGCGGGATGGCCCTGCTGGAACTCACGAAGGTTCACGGGCCCCGGCCTGAAAGCGATTCCGTCGGGCGCGAAGTATTCGTAGAAGGAGGGGCGGATCCCCTTGATGGCGCACGCCCGCGCGAAAGCGCGCTCGGTGGCGGCCATCGCCTGGAAGTCATCCTCCAGCTTGCGGTCGGCGGCCCGAAGCGAGCCGGCGAGGAGGCTGGCGACGATCAGGCATGCGATGCGGCTCGGACCGCGATGGGCTTCGGCGTCCACGATCCCTCGCTCGGCTGGTTTCAGCCTCTCCGGTCGCCCTACATCGGGCTCACGTCGCGGCACTGCTTGCTCGTGAACAGAAGGACCATCATCGCGAGCTTCAGCTTCTCCGTGTCGAATTCTCCGAGACAGGGGGTTCGCAATCCGGCTCTTCCGCGCGCTTCAATGTTCGCGGATTCTGTTCTTCGGACCATGGAGGGTCTTGGACGTTCTTGCTTTTTTCGTTCGGCTCATCCCGCCGGCGTAACATCCGGGCGTCACCCCGACGATCCTCTTGAAACACCGGTTCATATGGCTCTGATCGGTGAATCCGGCCTCCTGAGCGACCCGGCCCGGGGGCAGTTCTTGCGCCAGAAGCTCCCGGGCCTGTCCCACCCGCACCTGCACCAGGTAGGCATGGGGCGGCAGACCCAGATGGCGATGGAATTGCCGGAGCAGGTGAAAAGGACTCATCCGGGCGATGCGCGCAAGATCCTCGAGATGGATCGCTTCCGCGTGATGGGCCTCCAGATAGGAACGCGCCCGCCCGACCGCTTCCGATTCCTGGTTCGACGAAGGGTCAAGGGGGGAGGCCTCGGCGTGGCGCGAGATCAGCGAGCCGAGGGCGTCTCGAATCAGCTCGTCCTGCTCCGCCCCATCCGCCGTGGCGCCCGAGCGTGGATGGACGTGGACGAGCTTGCTTGCCAGCCACGGGTCATGGATCACCGCGCCGGGGAAGCCCAGGTCCCGGGCGAGGCTCATCATCAGAGCGGTTTCCGGATAGAGCGCGAGGAGGGCCGCCTTCCGGACGCCCGGAGGAATGATTCCGACGTCCGCCCTCGACAGCAGGTAGCGCTCGCCGCCGCAGAGAAGCTCGTGGGCGCCTCGCTCGTTGAGGGCAATCACGAAAGTCTCGTGGAAATGCGGCGGGAAGGACTGCCGGACGTAAGTGGCTCGCATCAGAGACAAAGGCCATTGCCGTCCGGCGGGCCAGGTCCTCGAGGAGCCGCCGGCCGGGACGGGAAGGCCGGCGATTTCGGGGTCGAGCCTTTCGGCTTCCTTCATACGCCTTCATCCCGCGTGGAGGTCAATCGCCTCCCCAGGATGTGGGCCGCCGCCGTGGCTTTGTCAACCCGGGACGGCAACGGCGGCGCTGCGTCCACCCCGCATGCCGTCCCGCTCAGCGCGGCGGGACCTCGGGTGCGCCGGTGTCGGCCTTTCCTCGCCTCAGCTCCTCGCGGGCCCGTTTCGCGAGCTTGCCGTAATTGGCCCTTATACGCTCCAAATCGGCGTCCTCCAGCTCCTCCAAATCCAGCACGGCGTTGTGGGCCCCCTCCAAAGCGCGAATCAACTCATCGAGTTTCACCTGGATCGCTTCAGAGTCTCGATTCTGCGTGTTCTGGATCAGAAAGACCATCAGGAAGGTCACGATCGTCGTTCCCGTGTTGATGACCAACTGCCAAGTATCGCTGAAGTGGAATAGGGGGCCGAGGAGAGCCCATCCAACGACGAGCGCGACCGCCGCGCCGAAGGCGGCGGGCTTCCCGGCCGCCCGGGCCGTGCCTTTCGCAAAACGGGTGAACCATGGCTTCCGTTGGGGTTCAGTATCTTTGCGCACCGTCTTCTTATGCTCCCCGGTCAAGTCAGGTGGTTTCGATCCGACGATCATCGTCCCTGGACGTGCGAAGTCCCGGCCAGCCTACGGCACAAGCCTTGCACCGCTGTCGGACGGTTTCGTTTTTCTTGCGCCACCGACCAACTCTCGCAGGAGACTTGAATGAAGAAGCTGCTCATCATCGCCGTCGCTTTGCTGCCGTTGCTGTCTCTTCCCGCGCTTTCCGCCAAGTCGAGCCCGCCGCCGCGGATCCTCTCCTTCGACCACATGTACGCCGTGGACGGGCCGTTCCTGGGCGACGCCCATTCGATCCGGGGCGTCGCGGGGGATGAGCTGCCCTGGACCATCGAGCGTTCCGCCAAGGGAAGTCTCGACACGAATGGCCGCCTGCGGATCCAGGTCCGGGGACTCGTTTTCACGGACGATCCCGAAGTGCCCCCCGAGAACCGCGGCAAGAACGACGAGACGACTTTCCGGGGCCTCGTCAGCTGCGTCACCGAAGTCAGCGACACGGAGGTCGGAATGGCCAACGTCATGACGGAGGGTTTCCCGGCCACTCCCGAGGGGAACTCCACGATCGACGCGTTCATCACCCTGCCGAATCCCTGCGTCGCCCCTATCATCTTCATCATGGCGGGCAGCGAAGACAAGTGGTTCGCGGTGACCGGGTTCGAGTCGGGGGAATAGCCCGGGCTCTTACGCCGAAACCCGGGTGGGATGGCGTGACTGGACGGATTCAACCCGTCATCTGCGGCGACGACCTGCCTCGCAGCAGGAAAGTCAGGACGAAGCCCGCCATGAAGCCGCCGATGTGGGCCATGTAAGCCACCCCACCCTGGTTTCCGGTGTCGGACAGCGAGCCGATGCCGCTAAAAAGCTGCAGGACGATCCACAAACCGATGACGACAATCGCCGGAGCCTGAATCACCTGCTGGTACTGGAGGACGCGGATTCTCCCGTGCGGAAACAGGAGGATGTAGGCTCCCAGCACTCCGGCGATCGCGCCCGAAGCCCCCACGTTCGGTATCGTCGAGCTCTGGTTGAAGGCCATCTGCGCGAACGTCGCGGCGAGCCCGCAGAGCAGGTAGAACACCAGGAACTTCAGATGTCCGAACCGATCCTCGACGTTGTCCCCGAATATCCACAGGTAGAGCATGTTGCCCCCCAGATGGAGCCATCCCGCGTGCATGAACATCGAGGTGAACAGCGTCGTGAAATCGGCTCCCGGATTCGCCAAGAAGCGTCTCGGAATGAAGGCCCACCGCGCGATGAAGGCCTCCCCGCCGTTCAGCTCGATGAAGAAGAAAAGGAGGTTGAGCGCCACGAGCGCGTAGGTGACGAAAGGCACCGTTCTGCGGGAGCTGTCGTCGTCGCCGATGGGGAACATTCGCTGAGTCTCCTGCTTGCGTCGGTCGTTGGGTCGCCCGGTCGCGGCGCGGCAAAGTCCCGCGAACTCCGGGGTTGCAGTGTAGAGTCCGATTTCTTTTTCGGACAATGGGGTGAATTCCCCAGATGCGCCGCCCGGGCACGCTCTTCCCTTCAGTCCGGCAAGCTCCAAGAGCGGCGCGCCGGCGTTGTCCGGCGTGGCTCGCCGGCGTGTAAATTCTAGAAATTGCCTGTCACGAATGGCTCCGAGCCGCGGCGCGCGACCCGTCTGCCTTTTCTTGTCGTCATGTCGCCATGAAGACGGCGCGGCACACCCCTTGCTTGATGCCAAAGAGTCGCCGTCGCGCAGCGCCAGCCCGATGAGGAACGAGACGTGAGCAAGAGCCGGCTCAAGGCACCCTGGGATCTTTTGAAAACGACGCTTTCCGAGTGGATCGATGACGACGCTCCACGGCTGGGCGCCGCCCTCGCTTTCTACACCTTCTTCTCGCTCGCCCCGATCCTCGTGATCAGTATCTCCGTCGCCGCCCTCCTATTCGGCCAGGAAGCGGCTCAAGGGAGAGTGCTGACCGAGCTTCGCGGCCTCCTCGGGCGGGAGAGCGCGCAAGCCATCCAGGAGATGCTCGCGCAGGTCTCCAAGAAAAGCGTCGGGATCGCCACCTCTGTCGGAGGCGCCTTGACGGCTTTGGTCGGCGCCACCGGGGCCTTCGCCGAGCTCCAGGCGTCGTTGAACACGATCTGGGGCGCCCAAAGCCCGCGGCGCGGGATCCTGGGCTGGATTCGCACCCGCGTGCTGTCCTTCGCGATGCTCCTTGGGGTCAGCTTCCTGATGCTCGTCTCGCTGGTCTTCAGCACCCTGGTCAACGCCTTCTCCGAGTTTCTGTCTCAGAGCATGTCCCGCGGGGCAGCCCTCGTCGAAGTCCTGAATCTGCTGCTCTCTTTCGTGGCGATCACGCTGCTCTTCGCGACGATGTTCAAGGTCCTGCCGGATCGCGAAATCCGTTACCGCGACGTCTGGCCGGGAGCGATCCTGACGACGCTCCTGTTCACGTTGGGGAAATCGCTGCTCGGCGTCTACCTCGGCAGGGCGGCCACGGCGTCAGTCTACGGGGCGGCCTGGACGCTCGCCGTCGTGCTCTTGTGGACCTATTACTCCGCCCAAATCGTCTTCTTCGGGGCGGAGTTCACAAAGGTCTGGAAGCGGCGCGGGGCGGAGCCGCTCCCGGCCGGCGCGCCCGGCGGCCGAGTCTTCGCTTCGCCTTCCCGGGCGAAGCCGATTCCCCCCGAAAGCCGTCGAAGGCCGAAGGTCGGGGTTCGGCGCGAGCCGGTCCGATGAAGGCGCCCCGGCTCGTTTTTCGGGTTTTCCGCTCCGGCTTGCGGATTCTGATCGTCGCCGTGATCGCCCTGGCCGTCCTCGCGGTCGTGCTCGACGTGGCCCTCGACGCCCCGATCCGGCGCCACATGGAGAGGGCGATCAACGAAGCGCTGGACGGATATCACGTCCGGGTTCGCCGGGCCGACTTCCACATCCTCGGCTTCTCGATCGATCTGGAGAACAGCAGCATCTATCAGAACGCCCGTCCCGACCCGCCCGTGGCGTTCGTCCCGCGCCTGCGGGCGAGCGTCCAGTGGAGGTCGCTGCTCTCGGGACGCCTGGTGGCCGATTTCCGCTTCGAGCGCCCGACGATTCACATCAATCTCAACCAGCTCTCGGAGGAAGCCCGGGACCCGGTCCCCATCCGCCAGCGGGGATGGCAGGACGCCCTCCAGGCGATCTATCCCCTGAAGATCAACGATTTCGAGATACGCGAGGGGACCCTCGTCTACCAGGACGTGGGGGACTATCCGCCGCTGCGCGTCACCCGGGTCTACTTTCACGCCGGGAACATCCGCAACATCCGTTCGAAGGACCGGCACTATCCTTCCGATATCCGGTTGGCCGGAATCGTGTTCGACCGGGGAAAGATCTTCGTCGACGGTCACGCCGACTTTCTCGCCAAGCCCTTCATGGGCGTGACCGGAGCGCTCGATCTTCAGAACATGGAGCTCGCGTATTTCCAGCCGATGGCGAAGAGGAACAACCTTTCCGTCCGGCGCGGCGGCGTCGACGCCCTCGGCCGGTTCGAATACGCTTCCACGATCAGCCGTCTCGAGCTGGACCGCATGGTCGTCCGGCACGCGGTGGTCGACTATCTGCACACCGGGCAGCCCGCCGGCCCGCGGGGGACGTTGCCGAAACGGGTCATCGAGAAGGCCAAGGAGCTCAAGAACAGTCCGGATCAGATCCTCCGGATCCGGACGCTCGACGTCCTGGACAGCGAAGTGGGCTTCGTGAATCAGGCTTCCAATCCTCCCTATCGGATCTTCGTGACCGACGGTTCCCTGGAAGCACGGAATTTCAGCAACCAGAACACGTTTGGCGCCGCCAGCGTGATGCTGGCGGGCAAATTCATGGGCAGCGGACAGCTCTTGGCGCAGGCGGGGCTGCGGCCGGCGGCGAAAGGCTCGGATTTCGACGTCGTGATGAGAATCGACGATTCGCAGATCGCGTCCCTGAACCAGCTGCTGCGTTCCTACGCCCACCTCGACGTCGCGGCGGGGACCTTCTCCTTCTACGCCGAAGCCCGGGTCAAGGAGGGGCACATCGAGGGCTACGTCAAGCCGCTGTTCAAGAACATCGACATCTACGACCCCCGGCAGGACCGCCACAAGAGCGTCTTCAAGAAGCTCTACGAAAAAGTCGCCGGTGGCATCGCGAAGATGCTCAAGAACAAGCCGCGCGACGAAGTGGCGACGGTGACGAGCATCTCCGGCCCGGTGGAGGACGTCAAGGCCAACACCATGGAGATCGTCGGCGGCCTCATCCGGAACGCGTTCTTCCATGCCATCCTTCCGGGATTCGAGTCGCACCTCAAGCTCCACGGGAAGCATCGCAAGGAACGATCGAAAGAGGCGCTCATGAGCCCGCCGGCTTCGGGGGGGCCTTCCCAGGCGGCGGAAGCCCGAGGAGGGTCTCGATGAAGAGGCGATCGCAGCGGCCCTCGGGGCCGCGCCGGAGCGCGCGGAGCCGCGGCCCGGTGCGCTATGCGGTCGTCGGACTCGGCTACATCGCGCAGGCGGTCGTCCTTCCGGCCTTCGCGCACGCCCGGAACAGCCGGATCGCGGCGCTCGTCTCCGAAGACCCTGTCAAGCTCCGGAAGCTGGGGGATCAATACGGAGTGGCTCGGCGCTGCGCCTACCCCCAATTCGACGCCCTCCTGCGCAGCGGCGAGATCGACGCGGTGTTCATCGCCCTGCCGAACCATCTTCATTCCGAATACGCGATTCTCGCCGCGCGCGCCGGGATCCACGTCCTGTGCGAAAAGCCGATGGCGACGAGCGCCACGGAGTGCCGGGCGATGATCGACGCGGCCCGGAAGGCGGGCGTGAAGCTGATGATCGCCTACCGCCTGCACTTCGAGCGGGGCAACCTCACGGCCGCCGCGCTGGTGCGGTCCGGCAAGCTGGGGGATCCACGCGCCTTCACCGCCGATTTCACGATGCAGGTGGCCGATGAGGAGAACATCCGGCTCAAGGATGCGCTCGGAGGAGGGACTCTCTACGATATCGGCATCTACTGCATCAACGCCGCGCGCGCCCTGCTTCGCGGCGAGCCGCTGGAGGTCGCCTGCTGGACCGCGCGCAAGAAGGAAAAGCGGTTCCGGGAAGTCGAGGAGACGGCCTGCGCGCTCTTGCGGTTCCCCGGAGAGCGGCTCGCCTCCTTCACCTGCAGCTTTGGAGCCTCCGACGTCTCCAGTTACCGCGTCATCGGAACCCGCGGAGATCTGCGCGTGGAGCCGGCGTTCGAGTTCGCCGGCGAAATCGTGCACCACTTGACGATCGACGGCCGGAGGCGCGAACGGAGGTTTCCGAAGCGGGATCAATTCGCCCCGGAGCTCGTCCACTTCTCCGATTGCATCCTTCGCGATCGCCGGCCGGCCCCTGGCGGAGAAGAGGGCCTCCTCGACGTCCAGATCATCGAGGCGCTTTACGAATCGGCCCGGATCGGCCGGAGCGTCAAGCTCGATCTGAGCCTGCCGCATCAGCGGCCGCGCCTGTCCCAGGAGATGCGCCGCCCCCCCGTCCGAAAACCCGCGCTCGTGAACGCCTCAAGCCCCTCCGCGGGCGGAGACTGATCCCGCCGAAAGGCAGTCAATCCTCCGGCGCTATCCGCCTTTCCGATGTTCACGGGCAGGACGCACCGTCCTCCTTTTGAGCGGCGAAGGCGTGCGAGGCGTCAGGCCGACGACCTCCGCCCCGCGCTCCAGACCGCTTTCTCTCCGAGAGCCTACATTTTCGTGAACTCCTTGTCCGGCGCGCTTTCCAGGCCTATTTTCTCGTCTCGATAGACGAAGCCGCATGCCCGTGACAGGGTCTCATCGCGCGAGGAAGCTCCTCGCGGCGGTCTGGAAAGGGGGTGAAGACGATTCCGGGGCGGTGAGACGCAGAACGAGACCATTCGAACCATCGGAACCTACTCACAACGCTCGAGACGAAGGAGAGCATCGCATGAAACGGATTTCGGGTCTGTTGCTCCTCATGGTTCTGGTCGTTTCCGCTCCGGCCCTGGCCGGGATCGGCGACCAGAATGGCGAGATCGGCTTCAACTACGGCAGCACCCAGCTCGATTCCGACACCGGCTTCGACTCAGCGACCAGCCTCGCCCTGCGCGGCGGCTATTTCCTCAACCAGAGCTTCGAGATCGAGGGCCAGATCGCCTCGTCCTCCGAGGACGCCCAGATCGCCGGGAACGACGCCGACGGAACGTTTCGGATGTACATGGTGAACGGTCTCTACAATTTCCAGACCCCCAAGGAGATCACTCCTTACGTCATGGCCGGCATCGGCATGGCGGACACCGAGGTGAAGGTCGCCGGCGTCAGCAACACCGACAACTCGACGGCCTACCAGGTGGGCGCGGGCAGCCGGTTCTTCTTCGGCAAGAAGAAGACGACGGCCTTCCGCGTCGACCTGTCGATGATTCAGGAGACGACGTTCGACGAGACGTCGACGCACAAGAACGTTTCGGCCGGATTCTCCTGGAAGCTCGGCAACCGCTAGTTTCCGCAATCTGAACGTCCGCTCCGGGCCTTCCGGCGCGGCATCGCGAACCCCGATCGCCGGCGCGATCGGGGTTCCGTTTTTTCGGAGATTGTTCCTCGGAGGTCAGTTCACAAGGGGCGGTCTTGCCGGAAGCGGCGCAGGCCCGCAGGCCACGCTCCAGCCGGCCGAGCAGGCATGGTCGATGCACCGCGGAACCAGGCACCGGGCCACTCTTCCGCATTCCGCATCGGTGTGGCAGCAGTTCGGGATGGCCGGATGGGCGCACCCTCCGGGCGTGCACCGATCCGCCGTGCAGGCATCCCCGTCGTCGCAGGAAGAATCCGCCTCGCAGAACGGCGAGTCGAGGTCGCCGCGCCGATGGTCGAAGGGACTGCCGGCGAGCGTCAGGGGAAGGCCGTCGCCGGCGAGGCCCGCCAGGGGATCGATCGGGTAAAGATCGTCCGAGACGGGGCTCACGGACCGCAGGTCGTTCGTGTGGCCCACGGCGGCCAGGCCGCTCATGTCGAGGAACGGCTGAAGGTCGCTCAAGGTGGCATGGCCGGTGGCCGGATCCACCTGATAGAGCCCGGTGGCCTCGCCCAGGTTCGTCCACAGCCAGAGTCGATCCTCGGCGTCAAAGGTGAAGTCCCCGCCGTGGAGGTCGATATCGACCGTGGCGAGGCGGGTCGCGACGGCGGTGGTGGTGTCGACAGCGTAGAGTCCGTCCGTGTCCTGGCTGATGGCATAGAGCTTCCCGTCCCTCCGGAAGCTCAACCCGGTGATCCCGCCCAGCGTCAGACCGTTCTCGGTCAGCGGTCCGACGACCGTGAGGGCGGCCGGCAGCGTGGAGAGCGGGTCGAGCTCCACACGCATCAGCAGACAAGCGAAATTGCCGGCGCAAAGATCCGAGGAGGAAGTATCGGTGCCAGAGGCGTAGAGGACCAGACGGCTCGCGGCCGCCAGGCCCAGCAGCGGAGTGTAGGCCGTGCCGAGGTCGCCCCGAACCGTCAGCGCGCCGGTGGAGGCCTCGACCTCGAAGATCCGGGTCACGAGATTCCCGAACTGGCTGTCCACGAGATAGAGCGTGGGCCCGGCGCCGGCCGGAGACGCCGCTCCGACTTGGAGAACGGAAAGAGCCGCGATCAAGACCGCTATCCGAAGACCCCGAAGGCTCATCCGCGCTCCCTCGGGCGGCCGAGGCCGTAAGCCAGGCGGCCGACGGCCGGAACGACGCAAGCTCTCTGTCCCATCCTTCGTTCTCCCTTAAGGTCTGCCGGGATTGTCGGGATTACACGGCGATGTTCTGCCCATCCTCGGCGAATTCCGCTTCCAGATCCCCTTGGCGCCGCAGCATCTCGGGTCCCAGGTGCGTCAGGATCAAGCGACGACAGGAGAGCTCCCCGCGGCGGGACGCCAGCGTCTGAAAATCGAGGTGGTGCCGCGTGGGAGAATAACTAAACGATTCACAAAGAAACAGATCCGACTCTCGGGCGATCTCGGAGAGCGCCCCGGTCCACTCGGTGTCCCCGGAGTAGGCGATCACCCGCCCCTCGCACTCGACACGGAATCCGAACGGCTGGGCGCTTTCGGTGTGGAGAACTCTGAACGGAGTCACGGCGAGCGGTTCGAGATGCAGCGTCCGCCGGTCCTCGAGCTCGCGAAAGCTCAGCCAGGAAGAAGGCAGGTGCGACGAGCCGGGGAAAAAGCTCTCCATCACCGCCGCCAGGCGCTCCCGGGTCGCGGGAGGGCCGGCGATCACGAGCGGGCGGCTGCGGCTCCGGAGAATCTGGGTTTCGCGGATCAAGAAAGGGAGCCCTCCGAAATGATCCCCGTGGAGATGGGAGATCAGGACGGTATCGATCGTCGCGGGGTCGACGCCGAATCGCTTCATGCCGATCAACGCCGACGCGCCGCAGTCGATCAGGAAGGCTCCGGAGGCGCCCTGGACGAAGAAACAGGCGTTCAGCCTCCCGCCGCTGCCAAAAGCGTCGCCGCACCCTGCCACCCGCACCTGAATTCCCATGCATGCCTCATCGCAGCCGTCGAATCGGCCGCCCGCGCCGTCTCCCCGCCAGGGTGAGGAATCTCCCTACCGTCGTCGGGCACCGGAACCGGGGGTTTTGCCGGATGGTCCGGCCCCCGGTTGCCTCCTAGAGTCAGACATCGGACTTGCCGGGAGCTTTGCCCGGGTACGATGACAAGTCCTGGATCACCCAAAGAAGGAAGGAGCGCCACGATGAACAGTCTGACTCGCTGGGAGCAGTATCCCTGGGATCCTTTCAAGGAGCTTGAGACGATCGGCAACCGGTTCAACCGACTGATGGGCCAGCTTCCGATGCGTTACGACGTCGGGCGTGAGGCGATGACGGCCGCCGATTGGGTGCCGAACGTCGACGTGTCCGAAGACGACAAGGAGTACCTGATCAAGGCCGAGATACCCGAAGTGGACCGCAAGGACGTCAAGGTCACGGTCCATCAGGGAATTCTCACCCTTCAAGGAACCCGAAAGAAGGAGACCGAGGAAAAGAGCAAGCGGTTCCACCGGGTGGAGCGATCCTATGGGAGCTTCTTCCGGTCCTTCATCGTCCCCGAAGACGCTTCCGAGGAAAAAATGAAGGCGGAGTTCAAAGACGGGATGCTGCTCGTTCATCTTCCCAAGAACGAGAACCCCAAGGCCCGGATGCGGGAAGTCAAGATCGAATAGGCTCTGCGGCGAGCCTTTCAGCGAGATCGCGGCGCGGTGTCCGCCCGTGAGGATCTCGTCTCCGCCCGGGGCGGCAAATCGCCGGCGCACAGCTCCGTGAGTTGGCGCCGGAACGACTCCGCTTTCTTCTCTTCTCCGGCACGCGCCGCCGCGCGCGCCGCGCCGGCGATGCTGTTCAACCGGCCGGGAGCCGACCGGAGCGACGTCTCGTATTCCGCCAGCGCCGCGGCGGGCTGGCCCAGTTCGGCGAGGAGATCGGCGAGCTGCTCACGCGCCGGCAGGATCGAGCCGGGCGTGACCGGATGCTTGTCGGTCCGGTCCTCGAGCTCGGCCGCCGATCTCAGTTGTTGTCTGGCTTCTTCGTCCTTCCCCTGCGCACGGGCCAGCCAGCCCGCGGCGGAGAGCCTCTGAATCTCGACCTGCGCGGCCCAGTCGAAGCCCTTCTGACCCTGAAGGGCCGCTTGGATCGACGCAAGCTTCTGGAGGGCGGCCCGCGACGCGTCCGCGTCCCCGGCTCGCGCCGCGCCCACCGCGCGGGCAAAATGGATGATGGCCTCGGCATAAGAGAACTTCTCCCAGGGAAAAGTGCCGCGCGGCACCTCGATCGCCGCGGCTTCCTTCCAGGATCGCCGTTCCAGCGCGTATCGCGCCGGAATGGCCGCCAGGGCGTAGCCCGCGGCAAGCTCGGGGGAGTCGAGGCTTCCGATCTTCGCGACCTGATCGACGACCTGGCGAGCCTTCGCGTCCTGCCCGGTCTGCAGATAGGCGTATACGAGGTAGTCCATGGCGTGCAGCGCGTCGAACGCCGTCGCGCCGGGATGGGACTGCGCGGCCCATTTCCGGGCCGCTTCGGCCGAGGCGAGATTCGATTGGATCGATTCCCGCCACATCCCCAGGCGGGTGAAGATGTGGGACGGCATGTGCAGCGCGTGCGGCGCGGAGGGAGCGATCTTGGCGTACGCCCGGGCCGCAGGCAGGGCGAGCTCGGCGAGCGCCGGATAGTCGAAGGAGTGGATCATGTAATGGGCGATTCCGGGATGCTCCGGCTCGAGCGGCAGGAGGCCGTTGAGGATTTCCGCGGCCTGCTTCTGGCGGGCGTAGGTCTTGTCGGGCGGCGAGTTGTAGGCCACGGCGAGAATCGCCAGAGCGTGAAAGATCGCCGCCTCGTGATCCTGGGGATGGCGCGCCGCGACTTCCGCCATCGCTTTTTCGTAGTTCACGACGCGCGCGGCATGCGGCAGGTCGTCTCCCTGATAGAAAGCGCCGATCGCCGCGACATAGCCCTTCTCCCGGTCGGTCGTCGCCGGGATCGCGGCCGCCTTCGCGGCGGCGGCCTTTCCCGCCGAGAACTCGGCCGGCGGCGGCGGTCCCCAAATGGCGTGGAACCGGCTCATTGCGATTCCCCACTGCGCCATGGCGCAGGCCGGATCCTTTTCGGCCACGTCGGTGAAGGCCTGCGACGCCTTGGCGTAGGCGAAGGAGTGGAGCAAGGCGACTCCCCGCTCGAAGCTTTCGCGGACCTCGGCCTTGCAGCTGACCGGGAAGCTCACGCGTCCGAGTTTTTCCGCCGCCCCGTGATCGTGCTCGTGCTGCGCCGCGGCGCCCACCGGTGCCAGCAGGATCGTCGCCGCGGCGATCGTCGCGCGGATGCGGAGGTTCATCGCTCCTCCCGGGATTTGAACGTCGGAGGACAAGTCCTTAATCGTCGCGCCGTCAGGATAACGCCCGGCGGCGCCCTTGTCCATCCCTGCGCACGTTCATCCCTGCGCGTGCTCATTCGCGCGCTTCGTGCCAAATCGAGAAATCACGAGACTTGGGCGCCGTCGGCTCGGCGCCGACGGCGCATCAAGCGCGAAAATCCCCTCCCGGGCCGGGCACCTTTGCCCCGTCAGGAACGGGTGGCTTGGCCTCCGAGGTCACCGGCTCAAGCGCTGAGGCGCGATTCCAGCCGGAGAGCGGTTTCGTCGAAGTCGCCCTGGAATCGGCGATCGCTCGCGCTTCGGGGGGAAAATCGTTGACAGCCAAGGAGTATCGACGTACCTTGAGGCCAATTCTCAGGTCGCGCCTTAGCATTCCAAGGGCCTTCCTCCCGTCATGGCTCTCTTCTGCAAGGAGCTCGCACATGCCAAATTCCACCGCGCATCGACATCAACATCTTGGGATCCTGGCACTCTCGCTCGTCGTGGCCGGAGCCGCTTTTTCCGGCGGGGCGGACCTGTACCGCTCCACGCCCCGCCTCTCCGGCGACGCATTCGTAACGCAGGGAACGGTTCAACACCCCATTACCTTGAAGATCCTCACCGCCCGGGACGGTTTCGTCACGCGACAGGTCGCGAACGGGTGGCCCATCGCCCTGCTTCTGTCCAGCAACAACGAGCTGGGGATCGGACGTGCCGTCGTCGGCCCCTTTTTTCCAATCAAGGGGGACACCGGCTATCTCATGTACGCCGATCCCGACCATTGTCTTTCCTTCGTTCCGCAAATGGAGTGTGCCGGGATTGACGAGACGTACGTCGAGTTCACGCCCGATCAGGATCGTCCGGGAGTAGCTCACGGAACGGGCAATCAGGAGCGCCTCGCTGCCCTGACCGACTCCGGGGGGGGAGGAAGCCCGAAGATCTTCCTGTTCAATTACGCGACGGGTCTCAACGATCTTCTCACGCCGGTGGGACCCCCTTTGGGTCCAGGTCCGGACGTCATCGAGTCGCATTGCTTGGGAAGCCCCTTCAACAGTTATCCGGGACCGAGCTGCTCCGGCGACGCCGACTGCTCGGACGGAGCTACTTGCGAACAGGTCCCGGTCAACGCCGACGGCTACGGTCTAGGCGCCGACGATGATCTGCCCGGTCTCGTCCTGCTCGCGGATACTTCCATCGGTGTCGTGTTCGATCAGAATTTCAACCCGGTGGCGCCGCGCACGGCGAGGAATTTGGCAGGCCTTCTCGATTCTGTCGCTTACCAGCTGAACGATGCCAGCGCGCAGACGAGCATCCTGGCCCACTTGAACGTGCCGCCCGGGCAGCCGGCGACATTCGTCGATTCTCTCGGACACGTTCAATCCGCTCCGGCCCCGCTCGGGCTATTCACGCCGCTCGTCCTGATGGACCGTTGCGTGGGAGCCCCTTTCCAGGAAGAGAATGGCAGCGGATGCGAACAATCTCCTCGCGTCCGGATCGACGGCGGGCCGATAGCGAACCTGGGTGACGAGGAAATGATCGACGCGCTCAACGCGAAGGTCATCACTCTGCGAGCTTTCGTCGTGAACCGGACCGCTCCATCGTCCTTGGCCGACATGAACGGAGACGGCATCGTCGGGGCCAAGGACGCCACGCTGGCCGGCTACCAGCTTGTCTCGGGAGAAAAGACGTTCCAATTCAGAGGCTGGTATGAGAGCTTCGAGCAGGCCATTCCGTTGTTCTACGATTTTGACGGGAATGGCGACGTGATCGGCACCTTGGTCTTTCCCAAGGGCCCCGGGACCGTCACCCAGGTTCCGCGCTAGCTGCCACCGCCCGCCGCCAGACGCCGGGCCTCGGCCGCGTCTTTGAAACCGGGATCCGGGTCATCCCAGAGCGTCAGAAGCGGGCGGGCGGTGGATCTCGCTTCCGTCCGAAGGCCCATCTTCAGCTGGATTCGGGCGAGAAGCGATCTCGCGCGGGCCCGGTCGAGTTCCAGATCGAGGCGCGGCTCGTTCGGATTGGACAATTCCGCGGCCTGACGCGCGGCCGCCATCGCTTCGGTCAGGCGGCCAGCGTCGTAATAGGCATGCGCGAGACCGAGCCGGTAGATCGTGTATTCGTAGCCCGAAAGCGCCACGGCGCGGGAGAAGTTGTCGACCGCGGCGAGCGCGCTTCCTTCGGCCAGGCTCACCATGCCCTTCAAGTACTCCGCCGCCTTCTCCTTGGTTCGGTCGGAACCATCGTCCGCCCGGGACCCTTCGAGGATCTGTTCGGCCGTCCGGCGGACTTCCTCAAGCTTCGCGCCTTTGAGCTCTCGAAGACCTCGGGCGAACAGATAGCGCGTCGGAGCTCCCGCCGCCGGCGCGCGCCGGATCGCCGCGTCGATTAGCCTCCGCGCACCCCCCGAATCTCCCGCCTCCATCAGGGACAGGCCTCGGACGGCGAGGGCCATCGCCTCTCGGACCTGTTCCCGTGCAATCGGTTCCTCGGCACGCTCCAGGACCTCGTTCGCTTCGCGAAACCGACCTCGCGCCCGGTAGAGAAAAGCCAGATCGAACACGGCATCGATCCGGCTCCGAGCCGGCGCCTTCGCTTCGGAAACGATGGACGAGAGCCTCGTCTCCGCTTCGTTCCAGCGGCTTCGCATCACGTCCAGCTCGGCGAGACTCGTCGCCGAATAGTAAAATGCGGGATCGATCTTGAGCGCCTCGGAATACTCCTGGGCGGCCAAATCGAATTCCGCCTGGGAGCGGTACGCGTCCCCGAGAAGGTGATGTCCGTTGGCGTTTCGAGGCTCCATCTCCAGAAAGCGCTTCATGGCCACGATGCCCTGACTGAAGTCTCCCATCGAAAGATACGTCGAGCCCATGAAGCTCCAGGTGATGGGATTCTCCGGCTCCAGCTTGACCAGGATTTGGAGTTGTTCCAGGGCTTCACGGTTCTTTCCCTCGTCCGTCAGGACGACGCAGAGAAGATAGCGGGCCTCGGTGTCGTACGGGTGTGCCGCGACGAGGTCGGTGTAGATCTTGACGGCCTCGTCGTTCCGATTGGAGAGATAGGCCTCGGAAGCCCGCAAGTAGAGCCTTTCGCGATCCGTGAGATTCAGGGCTTGGGCGAGCGCCTTGCGAATCTCGCCGAGTCCTTCGTCGACTTTGCCCGACTCGGCAAGCAACTGGGCGAGCCGGTACCGGGCCATGGCGTAGTCGGGAGCTTGGCGAAGCGCTTCGCGATAGGCCGTCTCGGCCTGGTCGTAGCGGTATTGACTCCAGAAGCGAAGCCCTTTGAGGTAGTGCTCGTAGGCTGCCGGGTTGCCGCTCGGAAAGTCCGCCGAGAAAACGTCGACGTGCTCGGTGGGGGGGATCCCCAGGCCTTTCCGGGCTTCGACGGCGATTCCCTCCGACGCGCTGGCCAGGCTCTCCAGGGTGAGCCCTTCGACCCGGTGGGCGGTGACCTGCTGCCCTTTCCCCGTCTCCGTCAAGCGGGCCGCGAGAATCGGGCCCTTGGGGCCAGGGAGGATCTCGCCCGTCAGGAAATAGCCGATTCCCCTCCGGGACGCGAGGCGAAGCCGATCCGCGGGCTCCTTCGCCTGACTCCGGACCCCTTCCATCACGGACGCCGAGACCACCCGCACATGCTTCGATTGGACCAGATTGTCGGAAACCAGGTGCGCCAGACCTTCCCCGTACCAATCCAGCTCCGGCCGTCCCGTCCGGTTCTCGAAAGGAAGAATCCCCAGCGAAGGGACCGCGGCCGCGGCGGCAGCTTCGGAAGTCGCCCGGGCGGCGGGACGCGAGCCGCGGTAGGCGTGCCAGCCGCCCCATGCCAGCGCGGCGAGCCCCAGCAGGACGGCCAGGGCCCCCAGAAGACGCTTCGCCCCGGCGGGAATCCGGCGCGGCGCCGGACGAACGGTCTGCGCGTCAAGGTCGGCGAGGATCTCCCGCGCCGAGCCGTATCGCCGCGACGGATCCAGGGCCAGACACTTCCGCACCATCGCGTCCAGGTAGGGAGGAACCGCCGGGTTGCGGGCGATGGCCGGCGTGGGCTCCCGGTGGAGTCTTTGCAGCGCCACCTCCAGAGGCGACACGCCGTCGAAAGGCATGCAGCCCGTGAGCATCTCGTAAAGGATGACGCCCAGCGAGTAGAGATCGGTGCGCTCGTCGACCTTCTCGGAGCGGACCTGCTCGGGCGACATGTAGTGGGGCGTTCCCAAGGACGCCCCGGTGTGCGTGAGATCGCTGAGCCCCAGAGTCTTGGCGAGCCCGAAATCGGTGATGTAGACGCGGTCGGTTTCGTCCACCAGGATGTTCTGCGGCTTCAAATCCCGGTGCAGGACCTGCTGCTCATGAGCGGCCGCGAGCCCCTCGGCAATCTGGCGGAAGAAGTGGAGGGCGCGCGGCAGCGCCAGAAGTTTCTCCTCCCGGAGAAGCTTGCCCAGATCGCGGCCGGGCACCAGCTCCATCGTCAGGAACTTCACCCCATCGCTCTCGCCGAGATCGTAGACTCTCAGGACGTTGCGGTGGGTGATCTTGCTCGCCAGGTGGACCTCTCTTCGGAAGCGCTCCAGGATGGCGGGATCCTCGGAGAGCGGCCCCAGGATCAGCTTCATGGCGATCTCGCGATCGAGCTCGAGATCGTGGACCTGGTAGACGATTCCCATGCCGCCTTTGCCGATGAGGCGGATCACACGATACCGCCGTCCGATCCTCTGCCCCTCGGCAAGTTGCGGCCCGCTCCCGGCGCCGGGAGCGCCCTGCGTCGCGGTGGCCATCGCCTGCGTCCCGGGGGTCAGGAGGAATCCGGCGGCGCGCGAATCGGCCGCGAGGAGCGCTTCCACCTCGCCGCGCAGGCCGGCGTCCTCCCCGCACTCCTGATCCAGGAAGGAGGCACGCTCTTCCTTCGGCATCTCGAGCGCTCTTCCCAGGATCGTCTCGATGCGCCGCCAGCGCTCCGGGTGGGTCACGGCGTTGCCGCGCGGCGCGCCGGTCGCGCGACGCCCGCCGACCGCGACGGGTTTTGCCGGGGATGAAATCGTCGGAGCGTGGGCATCACGGTCTAGCCTTGGGAGGGTTTCTCACGAGCGGCGCCGCCGGAAGCCGGCTCAGGGAACGGATGGCCCTTCGGTCATGTTCTGATACAGGAAAGCCTTGGCGATTCGCCAGTCCCGCTTGACGGTCCTCGGCGCCAGCTCCAGGACTTCCGCCGTCTCCTCGACCGAGAGCCCGCCGAAGAAGCGCAGCTCGACGACGCGCCCCAGCCGCGGACTCATCTCGCTCAACCGCGTGATGGCCGCGTCGAGCGCGATCAACTCCTCGCCTCGCGCCTCCACCCGCAGCAGCGGCTCGTCCAGCTCGATCGGGATCGCTCCCCCGCCGCGCTTCTTGGCGTGGCGGTTCCGGGCGTAGTCGATCAGGATGTGCCGCATGGCGGTCGCCGCCACCGAGAAGAAATGGCCGCGATCCTGCCAGTCGGCGCGCGATTGATCGACGAGCCTCAGATAAGCTTCGTGAACCAGCGCCGTCGTCTTGAGCGTCTGATCGGGGCGCCCGCGCTTGAGCGCCCGGTGCGCGATGGCGCGCAGGTCCCGGTAGACGAGGGAGAAGAGCTCATTGAAGGCGTCCTCATCGCCCCGCTTCAAGGCCGCGAGTCGCTGGGTGATCTTCCCGGCGGAGTCCATGCCGAGGGAATCTAGCTGAATTCCTCTTGTCTTTCAAGGGTTTCCGTCGCCGCTGGGATCGCCCACCCGAAATGGCGGGAGGCGTTCTTACCCATTCATCGAATCGTGACGTAGTATCCCTTCGAAATTCATGGGAGCCACGATGACTGCCCGTAACGCGCCGGACCGCGCTCGGCGTCGCGCCGGTTTCCTGGGAACGATCCTCCTGGCCGCCTCTTTCGCCGCACTCGCTGAGGAAGGCGGCTCCCCGGATCCGGTCGTCCAGGCGGCGGAGCAGGAGGCGGCGAATTCTGGGCATCCGGACACTGCCGAGTCCCCTCCGCGGAGGAGCTTTCTCGTTCCCGCGGCCGACATCGTCGCATTCGATCTCCTGCTGAACCTGGTCAACCGGCGCGTCGACGGAAGCGACTACGATTCGAGCTGGGAGACCATCCGACGGAACGCGCGCGGCCCCTGGGTCGTCGACGACGACCCCTTCGCCATCAACCAGCTCTGGCACCCGTACCAGGGCGCCGCTTATCAAGGGTTCGCGCGATCGGCCGGTCTCGGCTTCTGGCAGTCCTTCGCCTATACCTTCGCCGGCAGCGTTCTCTGGGAGATCGCGGGGGAAGCGACTCCGCCTTCCCGCAACGATCAAATCGCGAGCGGCATCGGCGGGAACTTCCTGGGCGAGCCTCTCTTTCGGATGGCGGCCATGGTGCTGGGGAACGGCGATACGAAGCCGGGATTCTGGCGCCAGCTCGTCGCCGCGGGGATTTCCCCCTCGACCGGTTTCAACCGCCTCGCCTTCGGGGATCGATTCGACTCCATCTTCGACGACGGAGAGCCGGCGTACTTCAGCCGGCTCCAGATCGGAGCGAGCGGCACCGCTCAGAATGATCCGGGAACCTCGACGCGGCTGCGGCGCAACGAGGGGCTCGTCGATTTCTCCTTGGACTACGGACTGCCGGGGAAGTCGGACGATTCCCTCAAACGGCCCTTCGATTATTTCAGCTTCCAGATCACCGTCTCGAGCGGCGGCGGATTCGAGAGCGTCCTGACGCGGGGAATTCTCGTGGGAGCCGACTACGAGGCGGGCCGCCGGGTCCGGGGGCTGTGGGGGCTTTACGGCGCCTACGACTACATCGCGCCTCAGACGTTCCGCGTCTCCAGCACGGCCCTCGGACTCGGGACGACCGCCCAATGGTCGATCACCGACTCGACCGCCCTGCAAGGAACGGCTCTCCTGGGTGCCGGTTACGGGGCCGTGGGAACGATCAACGGCGCCGACGAGAACGACTACCACTACGGAATCGCGCCGGTGGCGTTGACGGCGCTGCGCGCCAACTTCGGCGATCGGTCATCGATCGACGTGACGGCGCGCGACTATTTCGTCAGCCGGGTCGCCGCCGCCGACACGGGCGGCCACGACAACATCGTGCGCGCCGACGCGTCCTTCACGATGCGCCTGAGGCGCAAGCACGCGATCTCGATCAAGTACCTTTGGAATCATCGCGCCGCATCCTATCCGGACCTCGGCGATCGCACGCAGACCCGGGCTACCGTCGGCCTCTTCTACACGCGGCTCGGGCACGATCGGTTCGGCACGGTCGACTGGAGCGGTGAGGCCGGCAGCTCGCCGTAAGCGACCCTTGGTTCCTTCCCCCGAGTCTTCCCCGGAGGCAAAGCGCTCGCACCGCCACCCTTCCGGCCGCTTGCCTGGTCCCGTGGCAGGTCCTGGGCCGCCGTCGGCGCAGCCCGAGGATTTCCTGCTGCAGCATGCGGCGGGAGAGGCCCGGCACCGGGGCGAACGGGCCTCTTGACCCCGGGCGTCATTGGAGGTATTTAGAGGGCGAATCCTCACCCACTTCATGGAGAGCAAATCGATGCTGGGCAAGAGTCATTGGATCGGCAAGACCATCGCTCTGGCCGTCATGGCGATCGCGGGCGTGGCGCTCATGGCCGCCTTCGACCCGGCGGGGCTGTCCGCGGACACTTCGCGCCCCACGATGGTCTGCGCCGCGCCCGAGAACGGCGCTCCGGCCGTCGCGCAGCCCGACCAGGAGGGCAGCCAGCCCGAGCCGGCGGCCATCTGCCGGCTGCGCCCGGAGTGCTCCGTCGATTCCGACTGCGACGCGAAGTGCGGCGCCGGTCAAGGGAAGTGCGTGCACAGCAACTGCCCGATTCGGATCTGTAAGTGCAGCTGAGGCCGGAGCGATTGCCCGGGCGATCGGGCCGTCGCAGGCGTCAAATCCGACGGGGTGACCGATGCTCAAGGTATTCGCTGTCGCGGCGGCCGCGCTGACCATGCTTCTGGGCGGGCCGGCCGCGAACGAGCCGGCGACCGGCAAGCGCCCCCCTTCGATCTCCACCGAAGGGATTTGTCCGCAAATCTATGCTCCGGTCATCTGCGACAACGGCAAGGTCTATCCCAACCAGTGCGTCGCCGACCAGCATCACGCCAAGCACTGCGTGCCGTACGGAATCTGATCTTCACGAAGTCCGGGAGCCGGGCGCCCCCCGGCTCCCGGTTGCGATCCGAACGACGCGCCGCTTGCCGGAAGCTCCCGCCGCCAGGCTCAACCCGCCGCCTCGAGCGCCTCCCAGCGCATCGGCCGACCTCACGACGCCTCCTCAGGCTCTCCCCACATCCGCGCATAGGGCCCGTCCCGCCGGAGGAGCTCCTCATGCGTCCCAGCCTGGGCGATCCGGCCCTTCTCCAGGACGATCACGCGATCGGCGGCCGCGGCGACGTGAAGGCGATGCGTCACGATGATCCGCGTGCAGCGCAGCGCTTCCAGGCCTCCATAGATCCGCCGCTCGGTCAGTCGATCCACCGCCGCCGTCGCCTCGTCGAGAATCATCACGCCGGGGCGCAGCGCGATCGCGCGGGCCAGACAGAGGCGTTGTCGCTGTCCTCCGCTCAGGTGAAGGCCCCCGGCTCCGACGGGCGTCGCCAGGATCAGGGGCATCCTCTCGACGTCCTCGAGCAGGCAGGCAATCTCCAGGGCCTTGTAAACGTCCTCCACCGGGATGTCGCGGCCCAGGGTGACGTTCTCGTGCACCGTGCCGCCGGCCAGGATGTTCTCCTGGAAGACGCAACCGATGCGGGCGCGGAGATCGGCCCGGTCGTAGCGATCCACGGCGAGGCCGTCGACCCGCATCTCGCCCCGCGTGGGCTCGTAAAGGGTGGCCAGGAGCTTCGCCAGGGTCGATTTCCCGCAGCCCGTGCGGCCGACAATCACGGTCATCTTCCCCGCCTCGATCTCCAGATCGATCCCCTCCAGGACCGGGTCGCTCGATTTCGAGTATTGGAACGCGACGTCGCGCAGAAGGAAATCACCGCGCAACCCTTCCACGGGGGCTGCCGCTTCCGCGGGCCCCATCGATTCGACCCGGGTGCTGAGGAGCTCGTCGGCCCGCCGGAGATACTCCGCGGTGCTCCGAAATCGATACGCTCCGGCCGCCAGCGCGGAGACGGGACCGAGACAGACGCCCGCGAGGGAGAAGAAGGCGACCGCCGCGCCGACGCTCACGTGACCCCGGATGGCCATCGCCGCCCCCGTCGCCAGCACGAGGAATTGGGCGCCGGTTTGGGCCGCCAGCAACAACCCCTCCCAGAAGGCGCTCCGGCGGCGGCGACCGAGGCGGGCCGCCACGCGCTCCTCCAGCAGCCGCGACCAGATGGGCTCCGTCCGCCGGATCCCCACCATCTTGACGTCGGCGATCCCGCCGAGCGCCTCGGCCGCGAAATTGTAGAGTCGCGCGTTCGACAGGATGTCGCGGATGAACTCATCCAGACTGGCTCGATGGGCGAACCAGGTGAGCACCCCCTGGAGGAGCGCGGCGGCGATGACGAGTCCGCTCATCTGCGGATAGAGGGCGAACAGCGCCACCAGAGCGGTGATCGCCAGAAGCGCGTCCAGGAAGGCCGAGAGCACCTGATCCAGCAGCTCGTCGAGGACCATGTCGGCGCCCTGCACGCGCATGACCAGGTCCTCCACGGGCCGCCCGTGGAAAAACGGAAGCGGAAGGTGCAGCAGGTGGCGGAAGACGCGATCCAGCGTGTCCCGGCTCACGTCGCGGGAAAGAGACGCCATGGCGCGGCCGCGGACCCAGGCGACGAGGGCGTAGCCGGCGACCAGGGCCGGCACGCCGGCGGCCATCAGGGCGACCAGGGACAGGGATCTCGCCGGAATCAAGCGATCCACGACGAAGGCGAGGGCCGCCGGGAGGGCGAAGGCCATTCCCTGCAGGCACAGCGAGAGGGCCACGAGAGCCAGGATCAGGCGCGATCGCGCCCGAGCGACCGATTTCAGGAACGTCATCCAGGATCGGTTCCGCTTCCTCGTGAAGGCGGGTGTGGGCTCGAAGAGGACGAGGACACCGGAGAATTCCTCCAGAAACGCGGCCATCCCCCGATCGAGCCGGCCGCGCATCGGATCGACCACCCGCACCGACTTTCCCGGACGGCAGCGCTCCAGGACGACGAAATGGCCCGTTCGGTAGTGGGCGATGGCGGGCAGCGGCACGTTCCGCAGCGCCGAGGGATTCTCGGCTCTCACGCCCCGCGCCTGCATCCCCAGCTCGCGGCCCACCCGGACCAGCTCGTACCCGGTCGTCCCGTCACGGCTCGTTCCGAGTCGCTCGCGAATGTCGTCCACCGAGGAGTCGCGGCCATGCCAGGCCATGACCATCGCCAGACACGCCGGACCGCAATCGTATTGGAGAGCGGTGGGAAGCCACGGAACCCTCACCGGCGCCTCCTGAATTCGCCGGGAGGATCCATCAGGAGGATGGAGGGAACGCGGTCGGGGTCGGCGGCGCGCAGCAATCCGTAGCCGATCCCCGCGAGACCGTTCATCAACCCCGGAGCTTCGATGTTCGCCACCGTCCCGCAAATCCAGCCGTCGTTTTCCACGCTCCTCAAGATGGCGCGCAGCAGGCGACCCTCCTGCTCCGCGAGCTTCGGGTCGTTCCTTTCGCGCCGCGCCTGGAGGATGAAGTCGAGATTGCCCAGATCGCCGTGGCAGAGGCTGTGGTTCTTTCCGAAGCCTCGCTCCAGGGTGAGAGCCAGACAGCGATCGAGATCCTCCCGCAGGCCCGGCGCGTCGAGATGCCGGCAGGCCCGCAACAACGCGAGACCGATGCCAGGCGAGCCGTAGCACCAGCTCATCGCCAGCGCCTTCTCCGCGGCCGAGAGCTTGCCGCGCCCGGCCGTCGCGGGCGGCGCCGCTTCCTCGTCCGTCACTTTCCCAATCGACTCGCTTTCGAAGGCGAAGCCGCCCGAGGCGGCGTCCTTGAAGCGCGCGTCGCCGGTGACCTGCGCCAGCTCGAGAAGCGCGAAGGCGATCCCCGCCGCTCCGTGAGAAAAGCCGGTCTGCGGCTCGTCCCCCCCGACCTCGGTGAGCCACGAGATTCCCCCTCCGGCCGGACGCGCCTTCGCCAGCAGCCGCTCCCCGCATTGGCGGGCCACCTCCAGCGCGCGAGGCGAGCCGTTCAAGCGGTGCAAGGCCAGCAGCGCGGCGATCGCCCCCGCGGCCCCCGCGACGACGTCGAGGAAGGTGTCCCGCTCCAGGCGCTCCGCGATCCGCTCGATCATCGCTTCAGCCGTATCGAGGAGGGCCGGGTCTCCCTGAAGCGCGCCGAGATGGGCCAGAGCGTAGAGGACGCCGCCCCAGCCCTGGAACATCCCGATGTTCGGGACCTGATCCCCGACCCGCTGAAGTCGCACAAGAAGCGTCTCCATACCGCGACCGGCCATCTCCATCCAGCGGTCCTCCCCCGTCGCGGAGGACAGGTAGGCGAGAAAGAGAGCGATGCCCGGAGTCCCCGCGTAGAGATCTTCGGGCATCGGGAACAACGACCAGATCTGATTCCTCAAGTCGAGACCTACCCAGGTGAGATATCGATCGTCCCGGACGGCCATCCGCTCGAACCAGTCTCCCAGCCGCCTCGCCGCGGCGACGAGCCGGGACTTCACCTGGGGATCCCCACGAGGCTCTCCAGGGTCCGACAGCGAGAAACCGGGCCATTCCCCTTTGTACCGATTCAGAAGAAGCGTGCCGAGGGAGACGCGCGTGAGCCACGCCTGCCGGTCGAGGTCCTCCTCCCCCATGCCGGCGATCCGGCGACGCACCTCCTCGAGGGCCGGCTCGGGGAAGAACCGCGGAACGCGCTTCTCGCGGCTGGTCCAGAGATCCGCGGATCCGGGATTCGCCCCGAAATAGGGAACGTCTCCGGCGAGCAGATCCAGGCGTTCGTGGCCGGCGATCTGCTCGATGGCGGGAAACTCCTCCACCCCGACCCAGAGGCGGTCCAAAAAGCGGTCGCGGTCGAGGGCATCGCGCAGGAAATCGGGATGGAAGCTCTCCTCCAGGAGCAAGCCGTAAGCCCGCGTCGATCGAAGCACCGCCCGGCCGGCGTCGTCCTTGAAAAGGACGATCGGGCCGTCCTGAGCCAGCAGTTCTTCGCGATGGCGCAGCAGAAGCCGGTAGACGCTGCGAAATCCCGACTCCACCTCGCCGATGTGGTCGGCCGCCTCCACTTCCTTGCCTTGGAGGGTGGGGAGGTTCTTGCCGGCCCCCATCGGGAGCCGTTTTTTCACGGCCGACATTTCGTCGCTGCCGGAGCGCTCCCATTCGAGCGTCCGGTCGGGAGAAGGCTTGCCGGCCACCGAAGCCACGCCGCTCAAATCGGATCCCGTGAATCCCTCATCCTCGCCCACGCGGAACGGGAGGAGACCCACTCGCAGCACCGATTGGCTCAGGACGCGGGCTGCCAGGCGCTCATCGGGCTTCTCCGACTCGGGCCTCGGCACCTTCGGATGGAGCAGCGACTCGAGATCGATCGGGACGGGTTGATCTCCGCAGGCAATCAGGTTCTCGAAGTGGAAGTCCACGGCGCCGATGGCGTAGAGGACCGCCAGCAAGCCGCCGAGTCTCACGTGATAACGACCGATCGCGCCCTCCGTGGCGCACTCGCCTGCCTGGGCGAATTCGATCCAACCGTGGCTTCCGCGGTCCAGGACGCGCAGCGTCCGGAACGGCGGATGATCTCCACGCTGGTTCAACCACCCCAGGAGACGTTGAAAATGAGCGTCCATCCCCAGGGGACGCGGCTTGTAGACCAGCGCGCCGCCCTTCGCGAGCTTCACGATCACCACGCTGCGGCCGCCGCGGTGCGAATCTCCGGCGCTCATCTCCAGCCCGGCGAGCGGCCCCGGATCCTCCCCCGCGAAAAAAACGTCCTGCAGCATCAGCCAGTCCGCCGAAAACCGGCGCAGGAACTCCAAGGAGACGTCGACCCAGGTCACCGTCAGCTCGACGAGCTGTCGGGCGAGAACCGGATACTCTCGAAGCAGCGCCGTGGCGGGCGCGAACCGGCGCAATTGTCCGACGAAGCTCCCGAACCGCTCTTCCGGGGTCGAGCCCGACAGTCTGCCTTCCATGCGGGCGACGTTCAGCTCCAGGACCAGCGTCCGATCCATCATCCAGAGCAGCCTCGGAAAGAGCGACGAGAAGATCAGCCGCTCGGCCTCCAGCGGCTCCCAGGGATGGGTCGCCGGGCCGGGAGGGATCATGGTGAGGCCCGCTCGGAAGCGCTTCAGCCCGAAATCCACCAGCGGGACGGCGAGGTTCAGGAAGCCGGCCAGGGGGTTATTGCGGATCGATTCCGGCAGCTCGAGCGAGTCGGCGCCGCGCCATTCCGGAAGAGAATAGGCCTCGGCGAGATCCGCCAGCCACGGCGACCCAGCCTCCGAGCCCAGCGCTTCGGGGGCGACCTCCAGCAGCGCCCGGAACTTCGCCTCGTCCAGACCGTCGGCGGCCAGCCGCCGGACGAGCCAGTCGGCCCGGTCAAAGGGCGCCTGCCGCTTCCATGATTCGAAGAGGAACCGGGCCCGCTGCGATTCCTCGGCCGATGCGGATCGTGTCGAAGGCCTTGCCGCGATTCGGGACTTTCTTTCGGCCAGGGTCAGGGCCCGGTTCCAGTCGGCCGTCTCGAACTCGGAGATCATTCGCGGCATCCTAAAAACCAAGGGCGGGGGGGCCCAAGAGCCCACCCGCCCTGTTTGCCTAGATCGGGCTCCCTAGGGACAACAGCGACGGAAGCGCGAGGTGTCGGTGCAGCACTGGCAGGTTGTTAGCGCCGGAGCGGCCACGCCCGAGGCTTCTTTCAGCTGCTCGTCGCTGAGGTCGATGAGCCCCGCGGGGTGATTCGGAATCTGGGCGAGCTCTTCGGGGCCGAGGCTGGCTCGATAGGAAAGATCCTTCCACGCGCGCACGACGTCGAGCTTCATCGGAAACCTCCTTGAAAGATGAACCGGTTTGAAAAGGGCTCGATCAAGGGCAGCAACGCGATCGCCGGTACGTCTCGGACATGGTGCAGACGGGACTGGTGGTCGCCGGAATCCCCGCCAGGCCTGAGGCCGACTTGAGCTCCTCATCGCTGAGCTCGACGATTCCGGCAGGATGCGCTGGAATCTGTCCGATCTCGTCCTCGCTCAATCCAGCGCGATACGAGAGGTCCTTCCAGGCGCGGACGATGTCTGGCATTGTCGACCCTCCTTGAAATGAGGTCTTGGAAGCAAGCCCTGAGAGGAACGGCGTGACACGAGCCGACCTCTAGTTGCAGCAGTGAAACCGACGAAACGTGTACTCCGTGCAAGTCTTGAAGGTCGTGACGATGATTCCCGCCACTCCCGAGGCGGCCCGAAGCTGATCATCGGTCAGGTCGACGACCCCGGAGGGATGCTGGGGAAACCCCTTCAAGTCCTCGGGGCTCAGGCTCGCCCGATAAGACGGATCTTTCCACAAACGGACCAGATCGATCGTGACCATCTTGCCTCCTTTTCAGGAACGCTACGTAGTTGCGTTACGATCCCGTTAAACGCTGGATGGAGGCATTACTACACCTGAATGTCCCGACCGTCAAGGAGAAGCTTCCCATGAAGTTACCTCCGCGAAATGTCTTGACAGCATAAGCCGGCGGACCCTGCAAAACCTCGTTTGGCGCGCGCCGATCGGGCAATTTTGCTGCAAAACTGGAAGCGGAAGTTCCGGCTCGCCCGTGGCTCCTGGGAAGTGAGTTGGATTACGACCGGAGGGAGGCGCTTAGCGTGGCGAAGGACGGACGGCCGGTGGTGGGGTCGCTTCAGGCGAGTGTGACCCCCAGCGGCGCTCCGCGCTCGCTCACCTTACTCTGGACCGCGGACGGCGGGCTCGTGACGCTCAACGATCTTCTGGCCACGTCAGGATTCGTGGATCCGGCGGCGCAATAAGTCGATCCGGCAAACGCTTTCCCCGGCTTTCCAAGAACAGGCGGCTTCGCGGGTGGGTCGAGCTGCTTCAGCGGGTGGCGCGGGATAGCCCGTCGGCTGGACTGGAAGCGCCTCCGGCGATCGCGGGCGTCGGGCCGGCCGGCGTATCGGGCGCGTCCAGAGAGGGATGGTAGGCATAGAGAAGGGTTTGATCTTTGACTTCGTCAATCAGGGTCCGCGCGATGGCGGGGCGCAAGGCGGGACAGCCCCAACTGCGTCCGAGACGCCCGAGCTTTTGCGCGACTTCATCGCCGACGTAGGGAGCGCCGTGGACGACAATGGTACGCTCCTCCGCGCGATCGTTCCTTCCTGGCTCCATTCCGCGAAGACGCAGTGAGTAGCCGTTCTTGCCGTCGTAGGTCGTCCCGGTCACGAACGCGCCGAGCGATGTCATGAGGCTCCCATCCTCGTTCGAGAAGTGGGTGGCCAGATCCTCGCCCGAGTTTTTGCCGTGCGCCACCAGCTCATGGAAGAGAAGCCGGCGCGAGGCCAGATCGAAGACCCACATCCTTCGCGTCATCGACGAAAGGCCGTAATCAATCACCGTGAGGATGGGGCGCGTGACTTCTCCTCGCGCTCGCAAGTCCTCCCAAGCCGCCAGCGCCGCGCGCAGCGCCTGGGGACGCATGGTGGGCGCCGCTTGCAGCAAATCAGCTTCCAGCGATTCGGAGTCGGTAACGACCGCTGGAATTCGGCTTAGGACTGGGCTCGAAGGGGCTGCAGGCAGCGCGACGGCCGTTCCGGCACGAAGCGGAATAGCCGAGAAGAGGAGGATGGAAGCCAGCAAGAGGATGGGGGTGGCTTTCATGACAGAATCATTATAAGGGAGCTTGTCAGGAAAGTCCTGCCTCGTGCGTCAGGAAAATCGAAATTTGCTCGCCCTATTAGGCGCTATGGGGGCTATTGGCCCGAAACTGGCGGGGTAGGCTGTGGGGCGCCGGGGGACGGCTTCAAGTTTTGTAGGGAAGCCTTCTCGATGGCGGCCGCCTGGGGACCGTCGAGGTCGTAGATGTCCTGGGCGAAGTGGAGGCCCTCCTCCCCCGCCCAGGCCGTCAGATAGAGGATATGGATGGAGACGGGGGGCTTGACCGGAAGGTCTCGCTCTTCCGGCTTCTGGAGCGCCTCGCCGAGAAGTTGCCGCGACGAGTCATCGAGAATCTGCTGGGCCAGCTCGAGCGGTTTTTCGACCCGGATGCAGCCATGGCTCAAGTCCCGGTCCGATTGGTCGAACAGGCTCTTGGCGGGCGTGTCGTGCAGGTAGATCTGGAAATCGTTGGTGAGCTGGAATTTCAGCCGGCCGAGCGCGTTGTCCGGTCCCGGATCCTGGCGAAGCCGGAAGGGAAACTCCGCGTTCTCATCGATCGATTGCCAGTCCACCGTTGCCGGATCGATCTCGACAGCGTCCTCTCCCGAGCCCTTGAGCAGGCGAATTCCTTCGCGCTCCAGCGCTCTCGGATCTTTCTGGAGCTCCCGAACGTATTCATGGACGGCAATTCCCTCGGGGACGTTCCAGGGCGGATTGGCGACGATCGCGACGATCCGATCGCTGAACACCGGCGTGGGGGTGTACGCTTTGCCGACGACGATTCGCGTGCGCCAGACCGAGCTTCCTTTCCGGACCAGCTCGAGGCGAAATCCGGCGATGTTCACGAGAACGTGCGGCTCCCCGAGTTGGCGCGGAATCCAGCGCCATCGCTCGAGGTTCAGCTCGACCTGCCGGATCCGCCGATCGACCGGCACGTTCAATGCGGCGAGCGTCTCCGAGCTCAGTTTCCCATGCGGCTCGATCCCGTGGCGCTCCTGAAATCGGCGGAGAGACTCGGAGAGCGGCGTATCGAATCGATCCCCGGCGGTGCTCGCCGGAAGAGATGCCCCTTCCTTCCCGCCTCTCTCCGCGAGTCGCTGGCGAAGAAGGGAAACCCTCGGCCCGCGCGAGCCGGGCTTCATCTCCGGGCCCGCGGGAACGACGGGCCATCCGCCTGCCGCCTTGATCTCGCGAAGCCCCCTCAATTCATCGCGAAGGCGGGCGTAGCCCGCATGAGGGGGAGGAAGCGACTCGAGCAGTTCGGGGAGTTTGTCCGTCCGCAAGGCGCGTCCGAGCATCGCCAGGACGTCAAGCTCCGGGGGATTCGTGTGCCAGTCGCTCCGGATCTCGTCCGGGTGAACGCGGCCGGTGGAGAGATCGGACGCGTACCGGAAGAAGGAGGAGGTCATCAGCAGATCGAAATCGGCCAGGCCGGAGGCCGCCGACTCGTCGAGGTTGGCCTTGCCGATCCGCTCTTGCCGGCGCTCGAGCCCGCTGAGATAGTAGTCCTCCGGATCCAACCCATGCTCCCCCGCACGCCGCAGAGCTTCGAGGAATATCTTCGCGGACGGCCGGCTTCGGCCGGTGTCCTCGAACCAGGCCAGCCGGTAGGCGTTATCGGCGTAGAAGTCCTGAAGCGTGCTGCGCGTTGGAAATGCCGGCTTCGAAGCCCCTGGACCCTCTTTGGCCCCTTTCGGGGCGGCGCGCAGCTGGCGGGCCAGAGCCTGCCGGAGATCATCGGAAGACAGATCAGGCTTGCCGAGGTCCGCTAGAGATTTCAGACGCGCCTCGAGGAGCCTCTGAACCGGCCGATCCGTCCCGCACCCCCAAAGCAAGACGACGGAAAGCGCGATCCAGACGCGCCCGCGAGCCATTACCACCGAATCCTCCTCGCCAAAGCAGGAACGCTCAGACGATCGATCCTACTCGACGGGAAAGCAGGTTCCCAGGGAGCGGCCCCCGAGGGGTGCCAAGACGACGCTTAGTGGGTGTCGCCGCGACGGAGGTTTTGAACGGGCGCGGGAGGTTGGATGTCGACCCCTCCCGAGCCGTTCCATCGCTCGGGGACAGTCGTCGTGAAAACCGTAACCCGGGGTCGGGGCCATGCGGCTCCGGGCGAAAACCCCACTTCGAAGGGTCCCACGTCCGGCCCGCCGGGAGCTCCATCATTGAATCCCGGCAGCGGCACCCCGCGATTCTCCGCGGCGCTGCCCGCCAGAATCGCGAAGTTCAGGGCCCCCACGTCGACGAATTTCAGCGAGGAGGTTCCGGTGCCGAGGTAGGCTCCGTGACTGCCTCTCAGCCAGCCCTTGTCGACGCCGTTGACGAGCAGGTTGTAATCGCTGTCGAAGCTGGTGGACGTGTCCTGGCTGTTCCGGTTGCTTTCGAAGACGAAGATGTTGTTCCGGAACTGGAACATGTCGCGCCGCTTCTCGTTCCAGAAGAGCTCGTTCCCGCGCCCCCACATCAGGTTGTGGTAGTAGTAGATCTTCTGGGTCGCGTTGGGAGCATCCGATTTGATGATGGTCCAGGCGTTCCAGCCAAGTTCGTCGTAGCCGTACATGACATTCCGGTAATGAGGACCGATCAGGCTTCCCTCCTGATGGGAAACCGACGAGTTCCCGGCGGCCAGGAACAGATTGTCGTGCAGCCGCAGGTCGCGGGATTGAAAGCCGGCCGTGCTCTCCATCTGGATGTGATCGTCGTAGTTGTAGAGATAGACGTTGTGGTGAGACTGGGAATACTCGAACTCTCCCAGAATCTCGCCGTCGAAGGCTTCGTGCAGGTAGTTGTACCGGAACTCTTCATTGCGCGACGAATAGCTCTGGTAGGCTTCCGCGATCCCGCCCTCCAGCCAGAGAACGGCGTTGTACTCCTTGACCAGAGTGTACGTTTTTAGGCTGCCTCCATTGAGCTGGCGCACCGCCTCCGAGAAATCGCGGAAGCCCGGCCAGACGTATTCGCTCCATTCCACAATGGAATTGTCCGGCAGCTGGGCGCCGTACCGGCAGTACGAGAAGACCATGTTCCGGAGAGTCGGCGACACGCTGTCCTGGCTGAAGGAGATGCAGTAGACGCCGGCCCCCTTGATGCGGAACCCGTCGAAGATTACGTAGGGGGAGCCCGAGACCTTCACGACGCTGCCGCTGCCCGCATCCCCGTACGTTGGAGAGGAGAGCAGGACCGAGGCGCCGTTGGGATTGACGCCGCCCGGAAGCTTGATGTAGACCCTCCCGTTGCCGCTGGCCATTCCGTAGGCGACCATGTTGACCGTCCCCGCCTTTCCGGCGCGAAGATCGGCGACATTATTCAAGCGAAAGAGGTACTTTCCCTGATAGGCGCCGAACAGACACGGATCGTGGATGGCGGAGAAGATGCCGTCTCCGGTCACGCCGTCCGCGGCATCGTCCCAGGTCACCTGGCCCGACGCCACCTCCTTCCACATTCCGCTGATCGTCACCCCGCCCCGAGGCTCGGCGCGAATCCACACGGGGGAGGTTGACGAGCTGCCCAGGCTCTGAAAAACCGGCTTCTCATAGTAGACGCCGGGGCCGACGATCATGGCGTCTCCTCCGCGGGTCACGGAGGCGCCTTTCTGAATCGTGCGGCAGGCGCGATTCAGCGCCAGGCAATCGTTCGAGTCGTTTCCGGTGGAGGCGTCCACGTAGACCGTTTTCGGAGAGGTCTGGGCTCTGGCAGGATGGGGTCCGCTCCCGATGAGAGCGACCGCGACGAGAGCCAGGATGGACAGTTTGGCTCGAGGTTTGGGCATTTCTCACAACATGCGACCCGCACGCATCATAATGCACCGCCGCGCTCCGGACCAGCCAAATCGGCTCGTTTCCGGAACCTCGAGCTGCACCTCGGGTCCATCGAGCCGGTCTGGCGATGTCCTCTCGGACCGGTCCGCCGTGCCGATGCCCCGAAGGGTCCCTCCCCGGCTTTGCTGGGAATCGTCGTCAATCCTGGCGCGTCGAGTCCGCTTCGAACATCGTTCTCCAGCTCTCTCCGTCCTCCGACATCTCCATCGTGCTTCGCATCGTTCCGGGCCCCGGGAACTCGTAGGTCAAACGGAAATGGCCCATCGCGTTGCGGCTGGTCATGACCAGCTTCGACCCCTCGAAGCTGCCCCGGAAGACGTCGGCGGGCATGCCCGTGCTGTCCCACCAGTAGAGGAGGTAGCATCTCTCGCTCTTGTCGTAGGTGAAAACGGAGTGGCCTTCGAACGTCGTCTTCCCTTCGCGTTCCTGGCCGTAATCGCCGGTCACGATGAAGCCGCCGAGCGCGATGCGGTTCTTGATGCGGCCCTCCGCCGTTCCTCCTTTCGGATCCCATTGGGAGGGATGCATTTTCTCCTTGCTTGTCCAACCCCCCGCCATCTGCTCCAACTTGCGATGCTCCGGGCCCGGCTTCGGCATTTCCATCGATTGCCCTCCTTCCAGGGTCCGGCCCCGTCCGTTCTGACGGAGCTCGTATCGTTCGTACGGAAGTACCGATTATAGTGTCCGAACGAACGCGCTCACAGTTTCCGCTGACCCGATGGAATTCGGCGACACGGGAGACCGGTCTTTCTGCAAGAACTTCCGAGGATTCATTCAGGAAGAAGCCTCGGAAGCGCAGCGCACGGGGAAATTCACCGAATTGGCGATGAAGCACAGATGATGCGCCCGTTCGTGCAGGCTCTCGAGGACCTCGGGAGCGACGGGCTCCTTCAGGACCGCGCTCGGGTGCAGCACGACCTCCTTGAAATGGCCGCCTCCGTCCTCCGTTTCGATCATCCTTCCCTCGGGTCGATCCTGATACGACGTCACGACGATTCCTGCGTCGGCGCAGAGGTGAAGAAACCAGAGCATGTGACAGGCGGAGAGAGCCGCCACGAGCAGCTCTTCCGGGTTGTAGCGGGACGCGTCGCCGCGAAAGGCGGGATCGGAGGATCCGGGCAGCACGGGCTTGCCGGGCGCGGAAATGCCGTGGGATCGGGAATAAGCCCGATAGCCGCTCGTCCCGGTCCCGAGGTTTCCCTCCCAGTCCACGGTCACGGAATACCGGTGCTCGGCCTGCTTCCCCATGGCTGCCTCCGATCCTTGGCGAAGGGATAGGTTATCATCGGCGACTCTTGAGAGGGGCGACATGGATCCGGGAGAGGCTCGCATCCTGGAAGCGCTCGACGCCGCGGTGAGGTCGAAAGCCGTCGAGTCGAAGCTCGACGCGATGGCCGTCCGCGTCGAGACGAAGCTGCGGGAGCGCGCCGGGGAGGTGCTGGCCTGGGAGCCGGTGCCGCTCAATCTGTATCCTGGTCCGCTTCCGAAAAGCATTCGATCGAGCTGGGTCTTCATCCTTCGGGCGGGCGCCGTCACCGGAGCCGAAAGGCATCCGAACAGTCGCCAGCGGATGATGTCGTATCGCGGCTCGGGGGATTTTCAGACCCGAACGGGGCCGGAATGGAGATCGCACTTTCTCAAGAGCGACGCTGCGCTTCCTCTCGAAAAGCGGTGGATCTCCATTCCTCCCCTCGTCTGGCACCAGGCGGTCGTGCCGCCGGAGAACTGGGTCGTGGTTTCATTCCACACCGCTTCGGAGGAGGATCTGATCGAGGAGCGGCCCTCGGAGAACGACTCCACCGTGCGGCGGAAGTATTCCGAAGAAGCGTAGCCTCAAGAAGCCGCGATCGCCCCCGCGGCTCCGGCCTCCGCGACAACCTGGTCGTTCTCCACGGTGCTGCCGGAGACCCCGATCGCGCCGAGGATCTCCCCCGAGGAGGTCTTGACCGGAACCCCGCCGGGAAATGAAATCAATCCCGCATTCGAATGCTCGATGCCATACAGGGAGCCTCCGGGCTGCGAGTACTTCCCGATCTCTCCCGTGTTCATGTCGAAGAACCGGGCCGTCCTGGCCTTCTTGATGGCGATGTCGATCGATCCCAGCCAGGCCCCGTCCATCCGGGCGAACGCCTTCAGGTTCGCGCCCGCGTCGACCACCGCGATGTCCATCTTCACGCCCAGCTCCTGGGACTTTCTCAACGCCGCGTCCACCGCCGCCCGCGCCTGCTTCAACGTAATCTCGCTCATGCCGTGCTCCTTGATAGGGGGAAATCATCGGTTCTATCGCGATCCTAATCGATCGTCGCGGATCATAGCTCCGTTTCTTCGGGCGGAGGACCAGCCGTCTAGCTGTCCTTCTTGGCCCGCAGGCCGGGGCCTCCCAAGCTTCCGGGAGACGGAGGGGCGCCGCCCGCTCCCGGTCCGGTCCCGGAGCCGCTGAGGAATCGCATCGCCGAAGCGGCCAGGCCGTCGAGGGCCGAGCTGCCGTGGCTCCCGCCCGTTACCCGGATGGCTTGCCGTGTGGGGGGGACTCGGGGGATCTCAGGGCCTCGATCCGCCATCCGAATTCCTCCACGAGCTTTTGGCTCCATCCCGTGTGCTCGAAGACGAGCCGGCCCGACTGGTCCACGAACCAGGTCGTGGGAAAACCGCGGACTCCGACGCGCCGGACGTAGCCGTCGTCGAGAAGCACCTTGAAATCGAACTTGTTCTTCTTCATCCATTCCCGGACCAAATCAGGATTGGGATCGTTGTCCAGCGTGAGGACGGCGACGCCTGGATCGTTCCGGTATTTCTCATGAAGCAGCTGGATCTCCGGCATCTCCCCGAGGCACCAGCCGCACCACAGGCCCCAGAAGTTGATGACGGCGATCTTGCCTCGCAGGTCCATCGAACCAACCTTCGTTCCGGCCAGGGCTCTCAAGCTGAAAGGGGGAATGATTTCCGGCTTGGCGACGCGGTCCGCGAGGATCCTCTCCTTCCGTTTCGCGCGATCCTCGATCCTGAACTTTTCCAGATAGGATTCGAACCCTTCCGCGCTGCCGTACCGCCGGACGTACAGGTCCTTGATCGCCTTCTCGGAGGGATTCGGCCCGGGGGTCTGGACGGCCATTCCCCGGACATAGAAGCCCTCGGCCTTCGGAAGATCTCCGGCCGACTCGAAAAGCCGGCCCAGATGAAAGAGGGTCTCCATCCGTCCGGGAGAGAGTTTCAAAGATCGCTGGAGGTCCTGCTCCGCTTCTTCCCGCCGCCCTTGGTTGAAGCGCACCCAGCCCAGGGCGTCCAGGAGCTGGCCCTCCATCATCTTCGCCCACTGCTTCTGGCTCTTACGGCTGTCGTAATGCCAGGTATGCTCCCGGTTGCGGGCCTCCCGGCGGTTTTCCTGAATTCCATCGAGCACGATGCGCTCCGCCTCGTTCAGGTGGGCCTTCCGGTCCGCCAGGACGACGGGCCCCCGCACCCGGAAAATTTGCTGGTTCGTCTTCTCGTGCTTCACCATCCCGTTCATCAACGCGAGGATTTCATCGGCGCTCGCCGTCGCATCGTCGCTCAGGGAAAGGAAGAGATTCCCATAGGCCTCTCCGAGCAGCGCGTCGGCGCGATGGCTCGGACGCCGGATGAAGTCGCGGAGCATCCGGCGATAGACAGCCACCTCCTTCGGGTTCTTCTTGCCTCCCGCTTCGGTGCGCTCTTCTTGCCGGCGCCAGCGGTTCACGAGAACCCATTCGGCCTGGAGGCCGTCCGGTTCGAGTCGCAGAACGCGATCTTCCATTTTACGTTGCTGCTCCTTCAGGCCAAGCTCCCCGTATTCGTTCGCGATACCTTGCACCACCTCCGGATTGTCTCCACGCTCTTTGAGCAGGAAGCGAATGTCCGATTCGATCTCGGCTCGTTTCTGTTCGGGCTTCCGGTCGGACCTTCCCCGGATGGCTCGCCACTTGAGAGCGTAAAGCGGGGCGGACAGAGGGCTGAGGCGGACCGCTTTCCTGAGAAGAGGATAGGCCTCTTCGGCGCGGTTCGCGAAGAGCAGGGACTCGCCCGCCCGCGCGTGCGCGTTCACGTTGGTGGGATCGATCCGGCGCGCCTCGCTGAAGGCCTCCAGCGCCTGCCTTTCCAGGATCGGATCGGTCTTTTCGCCTTGCGAGGCCGCGCGTCGATAGGCGACGGCCCGCACGACCAGAAGCTCGGCCGGATTGGGAACCTTGCTTTGCACACTATCGAGGAATGCGAGGGCCGTCGACAACGGGCCTTCCGAGGCAAGAACCGAGGCTCGCAGCCATAGGAAGTCGGGGTGCGTCTTCGCGAGAGAGAGCGCCTTCTGACTCGTCCGGAGAGCCTCGCGGCTGCGATCGGCGTTGCGCTGAAGCGCGCCGGTCAGGGCGAACCAGCCCCACGGGTCGCCGGGATGTTCGGTAATCAGCTTCTCCGCCCGGGGCACCGCATCGCCGCCCAGCCAAAGTCGCGATTGGTGCATCAAGCTCCAGGCCAGCACCTCCGTCGATCCCGGAAACCTGGCCGCCAGCCTCTTTTCCTCCGTCCGCCCCCCTTCGAAATCCTGGGCGAAGTACATCGTCCTCAGCTTCCTCGCCGCCTCCTCGGCCGTCGCCTTCTCCGCCGGTTTGCGGGGAAGGCGCGATCCTTCCGCCGCCGCCGGGAGGGCGCCGAGGGCGAGAAGCGCCACGCACAACGCCGTTTCGATTCGCAGGCTTCTTCCAAACATCACTATCTTCTCCGTTTTCGGCCGGCAAGGGCAGGCAGCCGATCGAGGGGTCGTCTCGCGGTTCTTCCAGGGGCGGATCGTACCATCAGGAGCTCTCGCGCACACTCTCCCCCGGTCTCAGCAGCCCCCTTTCGACTCCTGTATCATGGGGCGGGTGCGCGAAGGAGCCTGTCGCTTTCCTCAATCCGGGAGGTTCACGTGAATCGCTGCGCGTCGATCGTGTGCCTGTTCGCTCTCTGTTCCCTTGGAGGTCTTCTCACTCCGATCGTCGCGGCGGATCCGACGACCGCCGCGACGCCGAATGAGCTGGTCGCCACTTATCGCTCCTTGGCCGATGCGATCCTGGCCGCGAAGCAAACCGAGTCGAACCTCGTCCTGTCGATCCTGGCGACGACCCACGGACACGCGCAAGCGGCCATGGCGGAAGCGCGGGCGAAGATGAAAGCGCATCAGCCCGCCAAGGCCGCGGTGGAGAAGCTCGCGGCCCTGGTCTCCCAGCTGGGGAACGAAGGAGACGGGTCGGTGGCCGCGGTGCGCAAGAAGCTGCTGGAAGGCGGGCACCATCATCACGCCAGCGCGGAACAGCAGGGAATCTACGACGAAGGGTTCGTGATCGTCACCCGGGTGACTAAGAAGGCGTTCCTGGAGGCCGCGGGGAACATCGGGAAAATGGGCCAGGCGCCGAATCCGGCCGGTCTGGAGGCGGAATGGCAGAAAGTCGAAAAGCAGTACGCGGATCTCACGGCGAAGACCCATCCCTGAAATCCCTGGCCTCCCTGCCTTCCTGATCTCCCCCGTGCCCGGCACGCGGGCCGAGGCCTGTCGGACATGAAGCGTGGCATCCTGGGCGTCACCGCGCCGGCCGCGGCGATTTTCGCCTTCGGCCTGGCCTGTCGCGGGAATCCGTCCGCGACGTCCGCTTCCGGCTCGGCGGCGCCGGAGTCACCCGCGCCGCGGTCCGCCTCTCATTTTCACTTCGAAGACGTGGCCCGGCAGGCGGGCATGACCCGCGTCCTGCTGGCGGGCCGGCCCGGGAAGGATCATCTTCTCGATTCCTCCGGCGGCGGGGCGGCGTGGCTCGATTTCGATCGCGACGGCTGGTTGGACGCCTACCTGGTCAACGGCTGGAGGCTCGCAGGCGACAAGGTCCTGGAGAAGGGGCGCAACGCGCTTTACCGGAACCGGGGCGACGGCACGTTCGAGGACGTGACCGATCGCGCGCGGGTGACCGGGGAGAGGCTCTGGGGAAGCGGCGTGGCCGTGGCCGATTACGACAACGACGGCTGGCCGGATATCCTGGTCACCAACTTCGGCCCCAACCTTTTGTATCGGAACCGGGGCGACGGGACCTTCGAGAACGTAGCCGGCCGGGCGGGAATCGAGGCGCCGGGGTGGAACACGGGCGCCGCTTTCTTCGATGCAGACGGCGACGGAGATCTGGACCTTTATGTCGCGGCCTACGTCGATTGCACCTTGGAGGAGGTTCTCGCGGCAAGGCCGACGCTGGACTGGAAAGGGGTCGAGAAGGTGGCGCTCGGCCCCTTCGGCCTGCCCGGAGCGCCCGATCATTTCTTCCTCTCCGACGGAAGAGGAAGCTTCCGCGAAGCGACCCGTGAAGCGGGGTTGGAGGATCGCGCGCTGGGCTACGGCTTCGGCGTGCGGGCGGCCGATTTCGACGGCGATGGCGACGCCGATCTCTACGTCGCGAACGACTCGGATCCGAACTATCTCTACCGCAACGAGGGAAACGGGAGGTTCCAGGAAGTGGGAACCTGGTCCGGCGCCGCGCTCGGCGCCAACGGGGCCGCCCAGGCCGGCATGGGCGTGACGGCCGGGGACGCGAACGGCGACGGCTTCCTCGACCTCTTCGTGACGAACTTCGCCGAGGACTACAGCACTCTCTATCGCGGAGACGGCAAGGGGTTCTTCGAGGACGCCAGCGAAGCGTCGGGGGTCGCTCGGCCGACGTTCCAGCCCCTGTCCTGGGGGACCGTCTTCGCGGATCTCGATTGCGACGGCGACGAGGATCTCGTCGTCGCGAATGGGCACATCTATCCGCAGGTGGACAAGCATCCGGAATTCGGCGCCCGTTACGGCCAGACCAACCTGCTTCTCGAAAACCAGGGTGGAGGGCACTTCGAGGACGCCACGGCGCGCGCCGGAGCCGGCTTCCGGGCGGCCCTTTCGAGTCGCGGACTCGCGGCGGGCGATTACGACAACGACGGCGATCTCGATCTTCTGATCAGCAATCTCGACGCGCCGCCGACGCTGCTGCGCAACGACTCTCCGAAAGGCTCGTGGATCACACTTGTGCTGGAGGCACCCCGCGGAGAGACCGTCATCGGGGCGCAGATCTCGGCGAAGGCGGGAGGCCGAACCTTGATTCGGGATCTCGCCAGCGGGGAGTCCTTCCTTTCGGCGCACGACCCGCGAGTTCACATCGGTTTGGGCAACGCGAACCAGGTGGATCGCTTGGAGGTGCGGTGGCCGGATGGCGGGCGGACAATCCTCGCCAAGGTGGAAGCCCGCCGTTTCCTTGCCCTAAGAAAGGGAAGATAGCGCTGACCGCAGCGGCTCGCGATCCGATGCTGCTTCAAGGATTCTCTGAACGGGCCCTGTCGGCGTCGCCGATGCATTACATTCGTTGGAGCCGTGCCGACTTGCCCCCGGAGTCCGGGCGATGAGACGGACGGCCTACGCGTCGATCGCGACGTGGCGCGGCTGCGCGGCGACGCGCGCCAGCCACGCGCGCAGGGCGGGGTAGCGGCCAAGGTCGAAGCCTCCCTCCCCGGCGACGTGCGTGTAGGCGTAGAGGGAGATGTCGGCGATCGTGTAGCGCTCGCCGACGAGGAAGGAGCGGCGGGCCAAGTGCCGCTCCATCGCGTCGAGCACGCGATGCCCTGCGGCTTGCTTGGCCTCGAGCTGCGCGGGATCGTACCGGACGCCCTTCGTGAGCCAGAACCGGGCCACCGCAATGTTGGGCTCGTGATCGTACTGCTCGAAGAACTGCCACTGAAGGACCTGCGCGCGCTCGTAGGGCTCGGTCGGGACGTACTGCGTGCCGTCGGCGAAATACCAGAGAATCGCGTTGGACTCGGCGAGCGGCCGTCCGTCGTCGAGCACGAGCGTGGGGACTCGGAGGGAGGGATTCGCCTCTCCGATCACTTCCCGGCGGTTGGATCGATCGGTGACGCTCATCTCGACCCGCTCGTACGCGATCCCGAGCTGGGCGAAAAGGAGACGCACTTTGTAACAGTTGCCGGAAGGCTGTGAGTCATAGAGGCGCATCACGCCTCCTTTTCGCCCGGTCCCGGGGTCATGAGACAGGTTCCATTTCGGCGCGCCGGCCCTCGCGCCGGGGGGAGAGACGCGGGCGCCTACCGCGGGGCGCACTCGGGACATCGCGGTCCAGTCGTGCAGTGCGGCTCTCCGGTGGCGCAGCTGGGACAGCAGATCCTGTTGGCGGAGCACTGGTGCGTGCCGCACGTGACGCCTTCGGTCTGCGCGGAGTTGGCCGGCGCGTGCGAGGCCGGGACCACCATCCAGGCCGCGGCCGCCGCGGCGACGATCAGAAGACCCACAGCTCCCCAGGTTTTCAGCATGAGGCACCTCCCGTCAGAAACGGTTGAGAGAAGGATTGCGCGCGGGCGTCCGGCGCGAAGCCGCCCGCCCGCGATGCCATTGGGTTTTGGAGTCTACCACGAAGGCCGCGCGAGGGTGCCGCCGAATTCCTGCCGCCCGCCGTAAGCGCGCGCCTCAGGGTTGGGAGCCGAGCCGCGATTTTGCCTCGGCGAGCTTCTCCAGAAATCCGTCGAGATCCACCCCGTGCAGCCTGCATGCCTCGCCGAAGCTCACTTGGCCGGGCTACGGTGCGCCGGAGAACCGGGTTCGACAGCGCGCGGAAGCCCTGATTCACGACCGGCAGGAGCTCTGGATAGGCGGCCAGCCGATCGCCCACTCTCGTGCCGGCGGCCACCGCCGGGAGTCCCTTCATGTCCGGCTCGCCCGCCGACCAGCGCGACCGCCGGCCCCCGATCCGGCTGGAGGCCGATCAAACCGCGGGACGGGCCTCGCTCAATGCCTTCTCGATGGCGGCGAGCAGCTCTTCCGGCTTGAAGGGTTTCAGCAGGTAGGCGGCCACTCCCGCCTCCTTCGCCTTGCTCAGGTCTTCCGGCGATTTCCGCGCGGTCAGGAAGATGATCGGAATGGTCATGGTCCGGATGCTCGCCTTCAATCGCCGAACGATCGTGTGCCCGTCTCCTCCCGGCATGCCGATGTCCAGGAGGATCACGGCGGGCTGATCCCGAATGGCCATCTGCATCGCGCGAATTCCGTCCGCCGCCGCCAGGACTTCATAGCCGGCGGCCTTCAAGCGCAATCCCAGCGCCCGAATGAGATCGGGCTCGTCGTCCACGATCATGACTCGTGCTGGACTCATGGTTCCTCCGAGGGCGCGTGGGCCGCTTGACTTGGTTGCTGAATCCGCGGCGGAAATCCGAACAACGCGGCGACCTTCTGCTCGAATCGATCGATCGGGAAGGGTTTGGCCAGCGAATCGTCGCAGCCCAGGCGAACCATCTCCGCCAGCCGCTCCTCGGATCCGGAAATTGCCAGTATCCTCGCCTTCTTCGTATGGCCGTTTCGAACCAGGGAGGCGAGGACGTCCGCCCCGCTCGCGTCCGGAAGGCCGATGTCGAGAACCATCAGATCGGGATCGAACCGGCTGAAACGAAGGCAGGCCTCCAGCGCCGAATCGGTGCCCTGCACGTCGGCCTCCGGCCAGTCCAGGCGGATCGTCTCGGCCATCAGCTCGCGCAGACTCGCGTCGTCATCCACGAGAAGAACTCTCGGTTGCCGGTGGCCGAGACTTCCCACCAGGTGGGAGAATCCGGCTCGCGCGCCAAGCACCCACTCCTCGTTCGACCGGCCGAGCGTCGGCTCCGGGAGCGCATATTCCAGACGCAGGCCGCGATCGCGCTCCTCCACCGCTTGGGCCAGACGCTGGAGCACGGCCCGGCAGCCGGCAGGGTCGGTCTCCAGGAAGAGCGCCAGGAGCGGCTCCGATTCGATCAGGAACACCTCGTCACGGGGATGACGGAACAGTCCGGTCAGGATTTTGCGCACCTCGCCGAGCTTGTCGAGGTCCTTGTCCCCGGCGCGCGAGCCGCTCGCGATCTCCGCGTGCGCCATCCGGAGGAGCGCCAGAAGGGGCGCCTGTCCCCGCGGCAAGGCGCTGCGGATCCGATCCTCCACCACCACGCGCAGTTCCGCGCCGGGCTCGTGAATGGGGAGGGTGAAGGAGAACCGGCTTCCCCGCCCGAGCTCACTCTCCACCTCGATGTTCCCCCCGTGACGGGCGACGATTTAACGCGAAATGGCCAGACCGAGCCCGGTCCCCTTCACGCCGGGGCGTTCATCCCGGGCGATCTGGGTGAATGCCTCGAAGATCATCGGCTGGTGCTCGGCGGCGATCCCGATTCCGTCGTCCTGGACGAAAAAGCGCACCATGGCCCCGTCGCGAACGGCCCCCACCTCCACGCAGCCTCCCTCGGGCGTGAATTTGCGGGCGTTGCCGATCAAATTCACCAGCACCTGTTGGATCTTCGGGCGATCCCCAATCACTTCGGGGAGTCCCTCCGGCGCCTGCAGCTGAAGCGTTTGACGGCCCGACCGGAACTGAGGCCCGAAATCCTCATGACACTGCCGCAGCAAGGACGCTGGATCCACCTTGCCGCGATACACTTTCACCTCTCCCGATTCGATTCGGGCGACATCCAGAAGGTCGTTCACCAGCGCCGTCAGCCGATCGCAGTTTCGCATCGCCCCGTCGAGGCATTCCGCCTGCGTGGCCGTCACCGGTCCCGACGTCCCGTCTCGGGCGAGGGCGATGAACTCCCGGATGATGGCCAGGGGCGTGCGCATCTCGTGAGACGCCGTGGAGACGAACTGGGACCTCAGCCGGTCCGCCGTCCTCAAGCGGGCCACGGTCAGATTCCTCTGGAGCGCCGCGCGCGCCGCGCGAACCAAATGAACGCCGGCGGTCGATCCGATCACGACGTAATCGTCGGCCCCTCGTGCCACGGCGCGGATTGCCAGCTCTTCAGTCTCGGGAGTGGCCAAGACGACCACCGGGATGCCGTGAGACCGGGCCAGGGTCCGGGCCAACGCGTCGAATCCGTGGAGACCGGTCGGCGGAAGATCGAACAGGATGAGATCGACCTGAGCCTTTTCGACCAGATCCAGGCTTTCATTCGGCCGGGCAGCGGTCCTGAGCTCGCAGAGAAATTCCGGATCCTTGGTCAACCCTTCCCGAAGCAGGCGCGCCAGCTGCGGATCTTCCGCAATCAACAGCACGCGGACCGGTGAGCCGGACGCTTTCGCGCTTCCGGAGGAGATGTCCAAGCCTGGAAGGGAGAACATCTAAACACCACCTTTCCAGGCAAATATAGGTTCCGTTCGCGAGTCGGACAACGGAAATTGAATCCGGAATTGGACACCTCCCAACTGGGGCTCATGACCACCGGTGATGCAACTGTCCTCGCCCGGATCCACATCTATATAGATGTAGGGGGCTCGCGGGTGCCTGGGCGGCATCGAGCTGGAGGACCCGCCGCGCGTCATCCAGCCATGCCCTGCGTCGGCCGGGATACGATTCGAAAATGAGGCGTGATAGGGTGTCACCACGTCCTCCCCTCTCGCCGGAGTCCACTATGTCCGCGATCCGAATCGCCCGCCGGATGCTCGGTACGGGAATCCTGCTTTTCGCTCTGGGAGGAGCTCTTCACGGCGCCGCACCGAAGTCCGGCACCGACAAATCGGCCGGTGCTCAGCCCATCGCCGCACCGGGAATCCAGGCGGAGCGGGTTTCCCTGATCCTTCTGGACGTCGTCGTGACCGAGGCCTCGGGACGCTTCCTGGGCGATCTCCGCCCGGAGGAATTCACCCTGACGGTGGACGGCTATAAGGTGCCGATCCAATCCGTCGAGCTGCAGATCCCCGCAGGTCCGGCCCTCACGGCCCCCCCGGCGGCAGCCGTGCAGCCGCCCGGGAGCGCGGGCACGCCTCCCGCGCCCGATCGGGCGGCGTCGATTTCGCGCTCGCGCGGGATCGTGCTTTTCTTCGACGGATTGGACAGCGAGCGCGGCCTCGGCCCGGCTCCGATCGCGGCGGCGCGAAAGTTTCTCGAGAAGGGATTGCAGGCCGGCGACGAGGTAATGTTGATCGGTCTGGGACGCGACTGCCGAATCTACCGGGATTTCACGGCCGATCTCTCCCTGGCGCTCGCGGCCATGGAAGAGATCGAGAAGGACTCGGCTCTCCGCATGGGCGGTCAAGCTCACTTCTGGAAGAACAAAGAGGATCTCGAAGAGCTGCGCAAGTTCAGTCCCGAATCGGCAGAGTCTCTGGCGAGGTCGTTCGTCGCGGAGGATCTGCACCGGGCCTCCCGCCTCAACTCCACTCTCGCGGCACTCGCCGAATTCTTGCGATCGCGGCCGGGGCGGAAGGAGGTCTTCCTGTTCAGCGACGGCACACCCTCGGCTCCGGGGATTCTCTATGGAATCGACGATCCCCGCACCCAGGAACTCGATCTGCTTCGGCTGGCGCAGGATGCCGCGGCCGCCCAGATCGCCGTGAACACGATCAACACGCGGGGGCTGGCGGCGGGCCCGGCGGGTGGAGTGGAGGAGCTTCTCGAAAGTGAGTCCACCAACGCCCTGTCGATTCTCGCCCTCACCACCGGCGGCGTCTCGACCCATGGGATCAACGGAAACTTTGAGCGGCCCATGCGGGTCATCGAAGAGCAGACCCGGTCGAGCTACCTGATCACCTTCGCCCCCGACGGGGAGCCGGACGGCAAGCTCCATTCCGCGCGCGTCACCGTGAGCCGAAAAGGGGCGCGGGTCCGCTCTCCGGAAGGCTTCGTCTGGATGACGAGCCGGCAGCAGCAGGAGAAGGAAATGGTCAGCGCCTACTTCGCCCCCGAGCTCTTTCGCAAGATTCCTCTGGCCCTGGAGGCCAGTTCGTATCTCGGCGCCGACGATACACCGCGAGTGGAGGTGGTCATCTCCCTGCCCCGCTCCTCGATCCTCTTCCTTCCCCGGGGAGCCAGCCGTGTGGCGAAGCTGGAGGCGGGGGTCGTCCTGCGGTCGGCCAAGGGGAAGGAAGAGAAGCCCATCCGCCGTGACGTCGAAGTGCGCCTCTCCGGCGGGCCGAGCAAGGATTCCGAAGGAGACCTGACCCTTCTGGCGCGGCGCGCGCTTCCCGCCGGCGATTACCAGGCAACCGCCGTGGTCCGCGACCTGCAATCAGGAGAAGTGGGAGCGCTTCGCTCGGCGTTGAAGATCCCGGCCCTCGCGCCCGATCATCTCGCCATGAGCTCCTTGATCCTGAGCAGCCCGGCGTCTGCGAAGCCGATCGCGATGGATCCCTCGGATGAGGTGCCGAACATCCCGCCCGCTCCCCGCTCCGTGAGGAGAATTTTCGCCGGCGACGAACAAGTCGCCGCCTCTTCCGTCGTCTATCATCCTCGGCGTGATGCCGTCACGGGACAGGCTCGAGTCACGGCATTCGCCCAGATCCGGCGCGGGCCGCAGGTCGTCCGGCAGCTCATCCCCGCCCGACACACGCTCGATCCAGGCGCCCCGGCCACCGCGCTCACCCTCACCCTTCCGATCGATCTTTCCGGGCTGGAGCCGGGCGTCTATCGGCTGGAGGTGGAAGCCTGGGACGAAGTGGATCGACGCGGTGTTCTTCAGGGCGTCGATTTCCAGGTCGCTGAGGAGGGCGGCTTTTGCCGCCGCGTTTCAGTTGTGCTTCATGAACTCGCCGTGCCCCGTGAGCGAGTTGTAGAGCGTCGATGAAGGCGTCTTCGTTCACGAAGTCCCCGGACCATTTGGCCCATGGCGCCAGGATCTTGTTTTTCTTCATCTGCTCCGGGGTCTTCTTCTGCTGGATGGCCTGCTGGACGACCGCGGAAGTCTCTTTCAGCATCTTCGTGAACGCACGCACGTCATCGAGATTCGAAATCGCGCCGTGCCCGGGGATCACCTTCACGTCGGACGGCAGCTGAGCCGTCGCCTTTTCCACCGCCTCGATCATTCCCCGCACGCTGCCGCCGCTCGTCACGTCGATGAACGGAAACCCGTAGCGCACGAAATCGTCCCCCATGTGCACGACGTTGTTCTTCGGGAAGAAGATGATCGCATCGCCGTCGGTGTGCCCGGAGGGAAAATGCAGCGCCCGGATGTCTTCGCCGTTCAGGTGCAGGGTGACGTCGCGCTCGAAAGTGATGATCGGCAGCGCCGCCTTCGCCGCCGGCTTTTCGTCGAACTTGATCGATCCGCCGTTTCCGCCCGGCCCCCCCCTTTCGAGACGCTTCCGCACGTTGTCCTGGGCAATCACCGTCGATCCGGTGTTGGCGAAGGGCTCGTTGCCCCCCGCATGATCTCCGTGATAGTGCGTATTGATCACGAATCGCACCGGCTTGTCGGTGATTTTCAGCTCCTTCAGCGCCGCCTGGATCTTGTCCGCCAGGGGCGCGAACTGATCGTCGACGAGCACCACTCCATCTTCCCCCACCGACGCGGCGATGTTCCCGCCCGCTCCCTTCAGCATGTAGATGTTGCCGGCGACCTTCGTCGCCTTGATCTTGACCTTCGAAAAGTCGTCCTGTTGAGCGTGCAGAGACCCTGACCGGACGACGGCCATGCACAGAACCACAACCACGCTGCCTTTCGGCGCCCTGCCCATGCCTTTCTTCTCCCTCGGAAGTGGTGGCGCATTCTATCACCCTGACCCTGCGCGACGGGTGGGATCGCTGGCTCAAGGGCCGTTGCTTCCGGAAGTCGGTTGGCGCGACCGCTCTCGACGGAGGACGCAATCGGCGCGCGGTCTCAGGTGATGGAACCGCCGCAGGAGGAGCCGGATCCGGCGGTGCAGCCGTAGCAGTGGTTGTTGGTGACGATCCGGCGCCGGTGGAGCTTCTCGGCGTCGAAGTCGCGGATGTGGGCGGGCGCGCCGAAACCGATCTTCAGCTCCAGCATCTGGTTGAAGTCGCAATCGTAGAGCGCGCCGTCCCAACCCACCGAAAGGGTGTAGCGGCACATCAGGCCCTCCGTCGCGGAGGGATTGAAGGCGTTGGCCAGCCGCTCCATGTAGCCGTCGTAATTCCCCGTCTCGAGCAGAAACTCCAAAAACCGGCTGATCGGCATGTTGGTGATCGTGAAGAGGCGGTTGAAGACCACGCCGTGGCGCTTCTCCAGCTCCCTCTTGAACTGCGCTTCGATCCCCTCCTGCTTGGGAGGAAGGAACGCACCCACCGGGTTGTAGACCAGGTTCAGCGTCAGTCCGCTTCCCGGACACCCGTAGCCCAGCGAGTTCAGCCGCCGCATCGCCTCGACCGACTTCTGGAAGACCCCTTCGCCGCGCTGCGCGTCGGTGGGCGCGGAGCGATAGTAAGGAAGCGACGCGACGATCTCGACCTTGTGCCGGGCCAGGAACTCCCCGAGGTCGGCCTGCGAGGGGAGGAGAAGCACGGTGAGATTGCACCGGTCCATCACGTGGCGTCCCAGCCCGGCGGCCCGCTCCACCAAGGAGCGGAACACGGGATTCAGCTCCGGCGCCCCGCCGGTGATGTCCACCGTCGGGATGTCGGTGCGCGCCAGCGCCCGCAGGCAGAGCTCCACCGTCTCCGGCGTCATGCTCTCCCGGCGATCGGGGCCGGCGTCGACGTGACAGTGCGCGCAGGTCTGGTTGCAGAGCTTCCCGACGTTGATCTGGAAGACGGTGATTCCCGTGCAGCGCAACGGGACGAGCCCGGCACCCGCCACTCTCTGTTCGAACGGCTGGAAGCCGTTCGGGTCGGATAGGATCTTGAGCTGTTCCTCGGGCGAGGCGAGGCGATTCGCCCGCGCCTTGAGGCTGAGTGCGACGCTCATCGACCTTCTCCCCTGTGACGGTGAAGCGACGTCACATCGAGAGCTTCTTCGCGACGTTACGCATCTGAACACCGTGGACCAGCGACGCTCCGCCGCGGATGGCGCACGCTACGTGGACCGCTTCGGTCATCTCCTCCACGTTCGATCCCTTCTCCAGACACGCCTGAGTATACGCGTCGATGCAATAAGGGCACTGGACCGCGTGGGCGACCCCCAGGGCGATCAACGCCTTCTCGCGCTCGGTGAGGGTTCCTTCGGCGAAGACCGCCGCATAGTAACCCATGAATTTCTCCCAGAGCTCCGGATTCCCTTGACCCATCTCGGCAAACCGGCCCAAGTCAGGGGGATGGTAGTAAGTATCCATCACTCGTCTCCTTCATGAGGGCGTGTCCCATCCGCTTGGGAGGCGGGATTGCCCGGAACGCGACGCTGAGTCTCGGATTCGGGAAGGACGATCGATTGATTCTCTGCCATTCCGCCCGGCGATTCAAGCACGGAGGCTACCGAACCGACGATGCGCCGCAAGCGGCGGAAAGCCGCGCGACTCCCTGATCGTTGCGCGTTTGGGGTAGGATGGCCGCCAAGGGTCGACGCGCCCGAGCCCTGTCGTCCAAAAACCGCTTGAGAAGGGTTATACTAGCGGAAATCGAGAGCAACCGGTGGCCACTACCCCTTCCGCGGACTTCTGGACGTCACGGGACCTTTTGGGACGGCTCGAGCGCCGCGAGAGGTTTTTCGTTCTCGACGTGCGCAACCGGGACGAGTTCGAGCGGTTTCAGATCGAGGGCCGCGAGCCCCTGCCTTCGATCAACGTTCCTTACTTCGAGATGCTCGAGCTGGGCGGCAAGGACGAGATGGAGGATTCCCTCATCGCCTACGCCGAGCGGGACCTCCGGAGCCAGCTTCCGACGGATCGGGCGGTCCTCGCCGTCTGCGCCAAGGGCGAGACCTCGGAGCACGTCGCCCGGGGGCTGCGGCGTCTGGGCTACGCATGCGTCAGCCTCCAGGGCGGCATGAAATCCTGGGCCGATCACTGCGCCATACGCGCCGTCGTCGAGACGGCGGATCTCGCCATCTATCAGGTCGCCCGGCCGGCCCGGGGGTGCCTGAGCTACGTGATCGCGAATGAGGGACGGGCGCTGGTCATCGACCCTTTGCGCCGCCTCGATCCCTATCTCGATCTCGCGAAAGCCAAAGACTTCATCATCGATGGCGTCCTCGACACCCACAGTCATGCGGACCACATCAGCGGCGGCCCGGCGCTCGCCGCCGCCGCGGGCGCGCCTTACCACCTGCATCCGTACGATGCCATTCACCCGATGGACCTCCTGCCCGTGACGATTTCCTACGAGCCGCTCCGCGACGGGCAGGCGCTCCGGGCCGGACGCCGCACCCTCACCGTCATGCACATCCCCGGGCATACCCTCGGCCTCGTAGCCTTTCGGCTCGACGACGAGTATCTCTTCGCCGGCGACAGCATCTTCATCCGTTCGATCGCGCGCCCCGATCTCGGCGGGAAAGCCGAGGCGTGGGCTCCCCTTCACGGGCGTTCCCTGCGACGGCTTTTGGCGCTACCCGATCGCACCGTCGTCCTGCCCGGCCACTTCAGCGGGCTCGACGAGGCGGACGAAGGCGGTCTTTTCGCGGCGCCTCTCGGCGGCCTGAAGCGTCGCAACGACGGCCTCCTGGCCCTCCAAAAAGAAAGCGAGGACGGTTTCGTGCGTTATCTGATGGAGAGCCTTCCGAAGTTCATTCCCGAGTACGTGGACATCAAGCGGGTCAATACGGGGCTGCTCTCACCCGATGAGGATCAAGCCTCGACACTCGAGCTGGGCAAGAACGTCTGCGCTCTCTCCCAGGCATACGGCGAGCCCGGTGGAGGAGGACGATGAGTCAGGGCTTCGACAAACTGCTGGACGCGCGCGGCCTCAACTGCCCCATGCCGCTCGTCAACGCACGTAAGGAGATCGGCAAGCTCGAGCCGGGGCAGGTGCTGAAGGTGCTATCCACCGACCGCGGCTCCGTCGCCGACTTCCAAGGATGGGCGAAGGTGGCGAAGAACGTCGAGCTGCTGGCCCAGGAGACGGAGACGCTGGATGGCGCCAGCGTCTACGTCCATTTCGTGAAGCGCGCCACCTAATTCCGGAAAGAGAGATCATGGAGCATTCGACGATTCCCGACACTCGCGAACGGTCGCTCGAAGACAGGGTGCGCGGCGTTGAAGAGCGCCTACCGGCGCTGGAAGAGCGCCTCGCGGCGCTGCAGGAGCGCCTCGCGGGGATCGACGAGCGTACCGCGGAGGACCGCGTGGCCCTCGTCGTCTTTTCGGGGGACCTCGACAGGGTCCTCGCCGCGTTCGTGATCGCCACGGGCGCCGCCGCGATGGGCCAGCAGGTGAGCATGTTCTTCACCTTCTGGGGGCTCTCGGTCCTCAAGAAATCGACCGACCTCCAAGGGAAAAGCTTCTTCCAGAAGGCGATGGCCGTCATGTCGCCCGGGTCGAGCGAGAGCCTTCCCGTCTCGAAGATGAACTACTTCGGCGTGGGGGCGAAGATGTTGCGGACCATGATGAAGCAGAGGAACGTCACGTCGCTCGAGGGAATGATCGCGCTCGCCCGCGAGCTCGGCGTCCGGATGATCGCCTGCGAGATGTCCCGGGACGTGATGGGGATCAAGCCGTCCGAGCTTCAGGACGGCCTCGAGTGCGGCGGCGTCGCCACGTTCCTCGCCGACTCCTTGAAGTCGCGGACGAGCCTGTTCATCTGATCTACCCAATCCCTCCATAGCCTCCAGCGGAAAGCACCGTGGAGCGTCGCCGCTGGCGCTCCGCGTGCCGTAGAGGTTATTGTCTTGCGCCGCGTGGGTCGACGGGAATCGGCTCGAGCGAGGCAAGCGAACCTCCCAGGGTGATTCGCAATCATGATCAGGCCTCGGATACCTCCGGCTTTGAAGCACCGGGGCTTCTTCCTGCTGTGGCTTGGGCAGCTCATCTCCATCGCCGGGTCCCAGATGCAGGTCTGGGCCCTCTTCTGGCACATCCGCTCCCTGACCCATCAGCCGATCGCCCTGGGAGGGATTGGCCTCGCGCGCATCCTGCCCGTCATCCTCTTTTCCCCCGTCGCGGGGGCGGTCGCCGATTCCTATAGCCGGCGGCGGATTCTCTTCATCACACAGATCGGCGCGGGATGCGTGGCCTTGATACTCGGGCTGCTCACCCAGTTCGGGCACATCGGCCTGGCGCACATCTACGCGCTGACCGCGATTCAGGCGGTGGCGGTGGCCTTCGACGGCCCGGCCCGCCAGGCGCTCATCCCGAATCTGGTGCCCGCGCGGAATCTGCCCAACGCCTTCAGCCTGACTTCCATCGCCTTCCAGGCCGGTGCCGTGATCGGCCCGGCGCTGAGCGGGATCGTGATCGTCCTGGCCGGACAGGAGGCGGTCTATTACCTCAACGCCGCGTCGTTCTTGGCGGTCATCGTTGCCTTGGCCTTGATTGGAGACGTCCCGCAGAAGCGATGGGCCGAGTCGGGCGGCGTGAGCCGATCGGCGATTCGGGAGGGGATGCGGTTCATCGGCGCGCGGCCGATCATCCTCTCCTCCATGTTGCTGGATTTCGTGGCGACGTTCTTCGCCTCCGCCAACACGCTGATGCCGATCATCGCGCGCGACGTCCTGAAGGTGGGGGTGGTGGAATACGGCTGGCTCTCGGCCGCGCAATCGGTCGGAGCCGTCCTGGCGGGCTTGATCATCTCGCAGCTGCGCGTCCTGAGAAGGCAGGGGCCTCTTCTGCTCGGCGCGGTGATCGTATTCGGATCGGGCACGGTCCTCTTCGGGATCACGCGCTCCTTCCCGCTGGCCTGGTTCCTGCTCGCCCTCACGGGTGCGGCCGACTCCGTCAGCACGATCATCCGGAACACCATCCGGCAGCTGCAGACGCCGGACCACATCCGGGGCCGGATGACGAGCATCAATCAGATCTTCTTCCAGGGAGGGCCGCAATTGGGCGAGATCGAGGCCGGAGCGGTGGCCCAGGTCTTCGGCGCTCCCGTCGCCATCGTGACGGGCGGGATCGGATGCCTCGCCGGCCTGGGAATGATTGTGGCGAAGTGGCCCCAGCTGATCTCGTACGACACTCACGAACCGGGATGGGCGGGAGTGGCCGGCCTCACCGACCAGAAGACCTCGCGCCGCATCGGCTCGGAGCCTGCCGAGCCGAGGGAGCACTGAATCGGTTCGCACCCGGCCCGGGAGCTCCTCGGGGGAAGGCCGGGAATGCAGCATGAGGGTGTCGGCCCGGCCGCGGCCAGGGCGGTGCGGAGGGCTCGGACGCTCTGCATGGGACGGCTCCGGCGGTCCAGCGACGATCGCGGCTTCTTCAGGGTCGACCTCCAGCGCCGGGACGGCTGAAGACTCCCGGGGACCGCGAGGCCGCCCGACGTTCCGGCTCCCATTGAATGTACGAAGAAGGCACAAAGTTCTTAGCGGAAGCTGTAAGAAGATGTCTCGGCCGCCAGCGCGCCGTCCCAACGAAGCTCCGATGGCCGCTCGCGAGCCGTCCGCGGACATTGGCCCGCGGTGCGTCAGGACTTGTCGGCGTCGCGCGCCGCCGGAAGCGGCCCTGCCGCCGGGGGAAGCGGGTTCCAATCGCGGACGTGGAGATCCATTTGAGGAAAGGGCAGCCGGATGCCCGACTCGCGGAAGATCCGGTTGATGGAGAAGTGCAAGTCGCTGCGAATCTGCTGCCTTCCCAGGGGCTCCGAAATCCAGACGAGGAGCTCGAAGATGAGGGAAGATTCCCCGAAGTCGAGGAACCACACGCGGGGAGGCGGGTCCTTCAGGACTCTCGGGTGCTCGGCGGCGGCGCGCAGGAGCGTTTCGCGTACCACCTCCACGTCGGAGCCGTGGGCAACTCCCACTCGCACGTGCTCCCGGACCCGTCGATCGCCATGCGACCAGTTGATCACCTCGGAATCGATGAACCGCGAATTGGGCACGATGATCGCGATGTTGTCCCGGGTGCGGATTTCCGTGGCGCGCATCGTGATCTTCTGGACGTCGCCATAGTGCCCGCCCACTTCCACCCGGTCCCCGACCGCCAGCGACTGCTCGAACAGGAGGAGGATGCCCGCGACGAAGTTCGCCACCACGTTCTGAAGGCCCAGACCGATTCCAACCCCCAGGAAGCCGGCGGCCACGGCCAGGCTCGTCAAGTTGAACCCGAGAACCTGCAGCGCCAGGAAGACGCCCAAGAACAACAGCAGCCAGTGCAGGATCTGCAGGGAGGCATAGAGCACCCGCTGATCGACGCGCAGGCGTCCGGCCAGCCGCCCGCGGATGAGGCGCTTCAGGCTCCACGACACGGAGTAGAAGGCGACGACCACGAAGAGGGCCAGAGCGATGCGCCCCGGGGTGACCTCCGTCCCGAAGATGGTTATCAGCGGGAATCGAGCGGCGTACTGAATCCATTCGACGATTTCGTTCATGCTCTCCTCGAAACCGGAGCCCGCCATGGGCTTCCGGTGCCGTTGCGGCGGTGCTGTCTATCGGATCACGACGCTATACCGCGCACCCATTCCGACGAGGAGCTATTCAACCAGATCCCGCGACCGAATGGCCAGGTATTTGGTACGATTCGGACACTTTTGAAGGAGGGCTTGAACCATGAGAACTACTCAGCGAGCGTTGATCGTTGCCCTGGCCGCTTTCGGCTTCGGGATGGGTTCGACGAGGGGGGCCGAGCCCGCGTCCGCCCCGGCTCACGCGGTGTTCACCAAGGTTCGGGACGCGAAGTGGGAGAAGATCATGCCCGACCTGGGGGAAATGTCTCCTGAGATAGCCATCCTGCGCGTCGACCCCGAGACGCAGGCGACCCAGCTGCTCATCCGGACGCCGAAGGGAATCCACGTCCGCAAGCATTGGCATTCCGCCAACGAGACCCACACCATGATCGCCGGGAGGGCGGTCTTCGAATGCGACGGCAAGCGGGCGGAATTGGGTTCGGGAGATTTCAATTACATCCCGGCGAAGATGGTTCATGAAGCCTGGCTTCCAGCGGGCTCGCTGACCTTCATCACCGTCGACAGCGCGTGGGACCTCAATTGGGTAGAGGGGCCCCCGACGGCGGCGGACATCTCGAAGTGATGCGGCGAGAGCTTGGAGCGATTCGGCCTGGAAGCCTGCTCGGGGCTTGGCAGGAAGTCGGTTCGGCTCAGCGGCTCATGACCACGAGCGTGAGATCGTCATCACGGGCGCCCCGGGCATGGCGATCGAACGCCTCCAGGATTCTCTCGTTGATCTTCATCGCGCTGGGTTCGGTGCAGGCGGCGGAGCTCAGCGCCGAGCGCACCGCAGCCAGGCCGAACTCTTCCCCGCCGCGAGATCTTGTTTCGATCAGGCCGTCGCTGTACAGCAGGAGGGTGTCGCCCGGCTTCAAGGCCGTCGTGCGCGACGACCACCGAGGGTTGGGAAGGGGGCCCACCACGGGACCGGTCGAAGAGAACGATTCAATCGCGCCGTTTCTCCTCGCGACCAGGGGCGGGCACTGACCGGCGTTGGCAATCGCCAGCCAGCCGTCTCTCCGCAGATGCCCGACCACGGCCGTGGCGAAACGGTTGGCCGGAAGAATGGGCTCCAGGAATCCGTGCAGGTGCAGCATGATCTCCGCCGGATCGCTTCGTGCTTCCACCCATGCGGCGATGCGGTGATCCAACTCCTCTTGAATCATCGCCATGGTCACCGCCGCCGGGAGCCCCTTTCCGGCCACGTCGCCCAGGACGACCCAGATTCCCTGCTCGTCTTCATGGACGAAATAGAAGTCTCCCGTGAACGTCCGCGCCGGGCGCGAGACGGCGTGGAGATCCACTCCCGGGGACGCCGGGATTCGCGGCGAGCCTGGGGACGTTCGGCGAGCGGGAATCCCCGTCCCGGGAGCTTCCGCATGGCTCAACGGCACGCTCATCCCGGCCTCCTCAAGCGGCGAAGGGACGGCATCGCCGGCAAGGCCGGAACCCCCCCTTGACCGCTTCCCGGACTCCGTGGAACACGACTCGATTCTTGTCGCGAATCCGTCGCGCGTCGCGGCAGGTCGGCACGCAGGCGACCCGCGTGGTCCGGGAGCCGATGAAGCGTATCTGCTCCCGCGCCAGACGTTCGAGCCGCTCGACGTCGACTCCTTCCCGTGCGAGCAAGGCACGCTTGGCGTCGCCCCCGAACCCGTACCGGCCCACGCCTCCCTGGGCCGGAACGATTCGATGGCATGGCACGAGGAAAGGGACGAAGTTTCGGGCCACCACGTTGGCAACGGCCCGGACGGCCTTCGGCCGGCCAATCTCCTGCGCCAGCCACGAGTAGGATCTCACCTCCCCGTGCGGGACGCGCAGCAAGGCCTTGAGCACTTCCTCCTCGAGCTTGCCGATCTCTCCGAAGTCCACCGCGGGCCTGGCGGTTCCCCCGCCCGCGAGAGCCGCGACGACCTGGTCCCGCAGGGTTTTGGGAAGGCTCCGGCGGGTCAGGGATCGTCCGTGGCGCCTCGCGTACCGGGTTCGGAATTCCTCCTCGGGGCCGGACGGATGGATCATGCGGATTCCTCGATCCGAGAACGCCACCCAGACGGCGGGCTGCGTCTCGGTGACGCGGTCGAGCCCATCCGCGATGGCGTTCGACTCCCGAAGGGAACGGGGAACGGCGGGAGCGAGAGCCTTCACGGCTCGCGCCAGGCGCTCCACGTCTCCCAGCGACTCGTCGCAGCTGCGACAGGTTCGCAGGTGCTCATGGACCTCCCCCTGCTCCGCCGGTTTCAGCTCCCCGGTCCGCAGCGCGTCGATTTTGATCAAGGCCGCCCTACATCGCATAAGTGACTCCCTTCCTGTCCAACGCGTCCCGGAGCAGCTTGAGGGAGCGAAAGATCTTTCCCCGAAGCGACGCCTCCGTCGACCCCACCGTCTTGGCGATCTCCGCGTAGGACATTTCCTCCATGAACCGCAGCACAATCAACTCCCGCGCCTCGACCGGAAGCCGGGAAAGCGCCCCCCGAAGGAGATCGACCTCTTCCTGGCGCTCGAACTCGGTTCCGGCGGTCTTCACGAACGGTCCCATACGATTGTCGTCGAAGGCCTCCAGCGGCTGCTCCAGCTGGCGGCTCTTCGAGCGGCGCTTGTTCAGGCACAGATTGCGGACCATCCGAAACAACCATGGCCTCACCGCGAGGGACGCGCATTTCGACTCATCGTACTGGCGGCAGAGCGCCCGGTGCGCCCGGACCAGGACCTCCTGCATTACCTCCTGGGCATCCGGGACGCTTTGCAGGATCCCGTGCGCGTAGCCGGACAGCGCCGCCTCATAACGATCGATGAGTCGTTCGAAGGCTCCCGGCTCGCCCCGGTGGACCGCAAGCGCGAGATTCTCCTCAAGGGGTTCCACTTCGTAAGCCGCCTCGCCGCCGGTCCACGAGTTCTTCATGCTCTCAAGAACACGCGATCCGGCCGTTTCGTTCGCCGATTTCCACAATTAATCGGAATAACGCGCCAAAGCCAAGCCTGCCCACGACTTGCCTTGCGTCGAGCCAGATGATAGCGCCAGATCTGCCGGTTGCGACACCGGACCGATTCCGGCCGAGCCTTCCCCGCCCCTCCGCCGATCCGCATTTTTCCCGGCCGCTCGCCACTCCGGTGCCCCGCGAATCATTCCTCTTGGGCCGCTTCATCTTATTGATCAGCTCGCCGATTCTCTCCTTGACAGCTTAGGAAAGAATCGAATAGACTCCTAACCACTTTAGGAGTGTCCATGTCCGGCCAGGCGCAGCTCCTCCCGGGAACCCTCGATCTTTTGATCCTGAAAGCAGTCTCTCTCGGTCCCCTGCACGGCTACGGCGTCCTTTTGCGCATCGGACAGATCTCCGGGCGAGCGCTGCTCATCGAGCAGGGCGCGCTCTATCCCGCCTTGTTCCGTCTGGTGCGTCAAGGCCTTCTGAACGCCAGCTGGGGCACGTCCGAGAACAATCGTCGCGCCAAGTTCTACGAGCTCACGCCTTCGGGGCGCAAGCGCCTCCGGGAAGAAACCGACGAATGGGGCCGCCTCGCCGCCGCCATGGCTTCCGCCTTGGCCGCGGAACCGGAGAAAGCATGAAATTCCCGGGCTACCTTCGATCGCTCACCGTCCGGTTCCTGCATCGCTCGCGGATCGAGGAGGACATCGAGGAGGAGCTACGCTTCCACCTCCAGCATCGCGCCGATGATCTCGAAGCGGCTGGCCTGGAGCGCGCCGAGGCGGAACGCCGGGCGCGTCTCGAGTTCGGCGGCCCGCAACGGTTCAAGGAAGAGTGCCGCGAAGCGCTCGGCGGCAATTCCATCGAGACTCTTGGCGAGGACATCCGCTTCAGCCTCCGCCTGCTACGGAAGTCGCCCGGATTCACTTTCGTCGCCGTCTCGACGCTGGCATTGGGCATCGGGGCGAACGCGGTGGTTTTCGCCGCGTTGAACGCTCTAATCCTGCGCCCCCTCGATCTCCCCCGCGCGGAGAGCCTCTACTCCGTCCATCGTGTGACCGACAACTCCGCGAACCAGTCTTATCCGGACTACCTGGATCTGCGCGACCGCAATCGCAGCTTCGAGGATCTGGCGGCCTACAATATCCTGCAGGCGGGGCTCGATACGGGCGACAACCCGTCCCGCGTGTGGCTGCTCGCCGTGAGCGGGAACTACTTCGACGTCTTGGGCGTTCAGCCGCATCTGGGCCGCTACTTCCATGATTCCGACGAGCATGGCCCGAACAGCGCTCCCTATATCGTGCTGTCGCATGCCTATTGGCACAGCCGCTTTCACGAGGATCGCAGCGTGGTGGGACGCACCGTCCAGGTGAACAAGCATCCGTTCACCATCCTCGGCGTCGCCCCGCCCGGGTTTCGCGGCACTCTGTTGTTCTTCTCCCCCGATTTCTTCATGCCGATGGTCAACCAGGAGGAGCTGGAGGGCGTGAGCGTCCTCAACGCCCGGGGGAACCGTTGGGTATTCATGACGATGGGACATCTGAAGGCGGGAATCACCCCGGAACAGGCTGCCGCCGACTTCAACTCGATCAGCGCGACTCTGGAGAAGACCTATCCGAAGGAGCATGGATCCTGGAAGTATTCTCTGGCGCGGCCCGGCCTTTACGGCGAATACCTAGGGGGGCCGGTGCGCGCCTTCCTGACCGCGCTGATGCTGCTGGCGGGGCTGATTCTCCTCGCTGCCTGCGCCAACCTGGGCAGTCTGTTCGCGGCGCGCGCCGCCGACCGTTCCCGGGAGGTCGCTCTGCGTCTCGCGCTGGGAGCGAGCCGCCTGCGCCTCCTGCGGCAGCTGTTCACCGAAGCGATACTGATTTCCCTGATGGGAGGGGCGGTCGGGTTATGGGGCAGCGTATGGCTGCTGGATTGGCTGCGCGTGTGGAATCCGTTCTCCCAGTTCCCCATCTACGTGCCCGTGAGCCCGGACGCGAAGGTTTACGGCGTGGCGTTGCTGCTGGCCCTGGCGAGCGGATTTCTCTTCGGCGCGGTCCCGGTAAGGCAAGTGCTCCACACCAATCCGTACGAGATCATCAGAGCGGGATCCGCCGGCCGGGCGGGGCGGCGGATCCCTTTCCGGGATGTGCTGCTGGTGGGGCAAATCTCGATCTGCGCGCTGCTGGTCACGTCATCGATGGTCGCCTTGCGCGGACTGGCGCGCACGCTGCACGCCGATTTCGGCTTTCAGCCGCGCCACGCGATGCTGATCAGCACGGGCTTGGGCATGGCGGGTTACCGCGGCGACACGGTGCCGGCGATGCAGAGGCGCATGATTGAAGCGATGGAGGCGATTCCCGGCGTATCGTCGGTGGGATTGGTGGATTGGGTGCCGCTGACGACGGGGGACGGGTCCGGCGCGACCGTGTTCACCGATGCGACGACCGATCTGAGGCCGGCGAATGCGACGGCAGCGGCTCTGATGTTCACGGTGTCTCCGGGCTATTTCCACGCCGCGGAGACGGCTTTGCTGTCCGGACGAAACCTCACCTGGCACGACGAGCAGAGCGCGCCGAGCGTGGCGGTGATCAACCGGGAGTTCGCCCGCCGGATCTTCGGCTCCCCGGGCGACGCCCTGGGCGGTTATTTCAAAAGGAGGGATGGAACGCGCATTCAGGTCGTGGGTATCGTCGAAGACGGAAAATACGAGAGCCTCACCGAAAGTTCAAAGCCGGCGATGTTTCTCCCCCTCCTGCAATCGCCGACCAGCGAGATGTCGCTCATCGTGCGCTCGGACGGCGATCCGCGGCAATTGGCCGCCGCCATGAGGAACAAGCTGCGGGAACTGGATGCCGGACTGCCCTGCTTCATCCAAACCTGGTCCCAGGCGATGAGCGTGGTCCTGTTCCCTTCCCGGGTGGCGTCGGTGGCGCTGGGGGTGCTGGGCGTGATGGCCGCGATGCTTTCGATCACCGGCATCTTTGGCATCGCCGCCTACTCCGTCGGCAAACGGATCCGGGAGCTGGGAATTCGCATGGCTCTCGGCGCCCAGCGCAAGGAAGTATTGCAAGCCGCCTTGGGTCGTCCCTTCAAACTGCTGGCTTGGGGCTCGGCGGCCGGCTTGCTCTTGGGGCTCCTGGCGGCCCGGGTGCTCGCTTTTCTGGTGTATCAGGCGACTCCCCGCGATCCGCTGGTGTTGACCGGCGTGGTCGTGGCCATGATGGTGCTGGGCCTGGTGGCCACGTGGATTCCGGCGCAGCGCGCGCTGTCGATCAGCCCTTTGATCCTGCTGCGCGACGAGTGAATCCGGCATCTCGTCCAGAAGCTCGGTCCTGGCGCCGCCGCCTCAGCCTCCAATCGGCGCGAATCAGGGCGCCGTCTCGGAGATCTCTTCGTGGAGCTCCGGCGTCGCCATGAGGGCGGCCGAGCCGTGCCAGACGTAGTGATCGACCACCATGAGTCCGGACTTCACCACCGGATCGGTGTCGGTGAGCTTCCGGGCCTCTTCGACGGTCGGTACGTTCAAGATGAAAATGCCGCGAAACCCGCTGGAGTTCGAGTCGAACGGACCCGCGACGGCGAGCTTCCCTTCGGCGGCGAGATGCTTGATATTGGCGAAATGGCCTTTGAAGATCTCGTCCCGTTCCTTGCCGGGAGGGAGCTTGGCCGTCCCGGTCTTGAGTATGGCCAGGACGTAGGTCTTCATCCCGTTCTTGTCGGCGCCGTATTTCTTGGCCAGCCGGGGATCGAACTTCGGGTTCGGCTTGGAAGCCTCGGACTGCGCGGCCGCCAATCCGCACGCGATGCAGAGCGATAGAGCCACCGCGGAAAATCTAATGTGCCTCATCGAATCTCCATCTTTACGGCTTAGTCGTGGAATCGCGGGACCGCCTCGACCCTGCGCGAACCCTATCATACCTCCGCGGCGACTCCCCGCGCTAGTCGCACCGCAGCGCCAGGGTGGGCGGAATCCGCGAGGCTCGTCGCGCGGGCACGTAGGCCGCCTGGATGGTCACCAGGAACATCGTTGGCACGACGGTGACGTATGCCAGGATGCCGACGCCGCCGGCATTGAACGACATCGAGCTCATGAGCTGCTCGACGGCGAAGCCTCGCCCCGCCCGGTCACCGTTCCGATTCCCACCAGCGCGAGGCCCTTCCCCATCACGAGGCGCAGGGTGGAATTGACAGGCTAGGAGGGAACATGCGATCGACCCGCAACCCCGGAAGAGTCGCCGGATTTCTGTACCTGCTCCTGGTTGTCCTGGCTCCCATCCGCCTCCTCTATATCCCCTCCAGGCTGTTCGTCCGGGGGAACGCGACCGAGACGGCCCACAACATCGCCGCGCACGAGCTTCTGTTCCGTCTCGGCATCGTCAGCGACCTCCTCTGCGGGACCGTCTTGATCTTCCTCTTGCTCGCGCTTTACCGGTTGCTCCGGGGGGTGGACCGCAACCTCGCCGTGTTGATGGTGATCGTCGGCGGTCTGATGCCGGCCACCATCGACTTCCTCAACGTGCTGAACGACGCGGCGGCGCTGATTCTCGTGCGCGGCGCCGACTTCCTGTCGGCATTCGAGAAGCCGCAGCGGGACGGCCTGGCGATGCTGTTCCTGCGTCTGCACCATCATGAAATCATGGCTGCCGAGATCCTCTGGGGTCTATGGCTCTTCCCCTTGGGGATCCTGGTGTACCGGTCGCGCTTCCTGCCTCGCTTCCTGGGTGTCTGGCTGATCCTCAACGGCTTCGCCTACCTGATCCTCAGCTTGACGGGCTTGCTGGTGCCGCAACAGGAGCAGCTCGTATCGAACCTCGTCTTCCCCGCCCTCCTCGGGGAGATCGTGATCATGCTGTGGCTCCTGATCAAAGGCGCCCGGCCGGAGCCGCTCGACGTCGCAGCCTCGGAGCCGGCGACGGGTTAGGAGACTCTCGGGACCCCTGCGGGAGTATCAGGAAGCCGATGTTTCTCTGCGGCGCTTTCCTGTGGATGGAGTGTCGGGAGATCGAAGTGGTTCTCAAACGTCCCGGAGGCGGTGCCGGCGACCTCCGGGAGGTTCGACTGAGAGACCTGCCTGCTCCTTACTGCGGGCAGTCCTCCACCGGCCTGCAGTATCGATCGCAAACCGGAAGCCCCGCAGTCATCGGTCGTAGTGCATCTCTTCCATGGAAGGGGCTTTCCCGCCAGGGTTATCGCGGCGAAACCTGCGGACACGATGAGTACCAGGGCCAGCAGCCAAAGCGCGCGTGCGAATCTGGAGCTTCTCATGACTACCCTCCTTGAGGTTGGGGCCTCCACCGCGGGTCAGGTCCCGGGTCGAGACGGCACACCTGCCTCCCAGCGATTCAACGAAGACCCTTGGAGCGGAAGCCCGTCACGCGTGAAGCAACGAGTGACGGCCGGCACCGTTCCGCTGGGCCTACGCACCTTCCGGGAGGCGGTACAGCTAGTGTCGCGTCTCAAAAATCATGTTACATTCGGCCCCCGATCCATCCCGGCTCGCCGCGTTGCGCCTCGCTTGCGTACCGCCTTGGGTACGCGACGCTCTGGCGCGCCTTGCGATCCGCGCGCCTCGGCGACCTCGGTGTTAACATGATTTCCGAAACGCAACACTAGTTGGTCGGAACCGCCCCTTGCCCGGTTCGGATCCGATGCTGGTTTCGGCCGGAAAGTTCTGCCGGTGCCCTTACCTCAGTCCCACGCCAGGGCGAGAATCGGAGAATGATCGGCCCGATAGAGCCCCGATATCCGGATCGCCACCCAGACAGCAAATCGTTCCTTCAGCTCGGCGGATGCGGCGGTCGACGCTCCGAATTCCTTCTCTCCCTGTGACGCAAGGCCCACCCATAGACCCCGAGGTTGATCCCCAAGACGAACGCACCCAAGGCGACTTGCGAAGGCCGCGTGAGCGAGTCGGGGTAGAGCACGGGAAGAATGTACTGCTCGATGAAACCCTCCTGGTAACCAGGACCCCCGCCCCTCGCGCGGAGCCAGTTTTCGAGCGGCGTGAGGGGGCAGGTCCAACCCACGAACTCGATGAGCGCGGCCCATAGAACGGTTGGAAGGTGAAGCCAGGCACAGCGCTTCCACCAGAAGACCAGGACCCCGCCGAATACAGCGAATAGAACAAAGGCCAGGTGGGACAGAACGACAAGGTTGGCAAGAAGCCGGTAGGGCATTACCGATCCATGCTTCGCTTGTTGCCCGCGTCGCGTCCCGGTGACGGACGCATCGCGGTTGAGCGGCTCCGATTTTTGTGTGCCTCTCCCCTCAGTCGCTTTTGCGCCTGACGATCATCCTGGAACCATAGTACCCAAAGACCTTCTCAATCAAGAGATTTCGAGTTGCGGGGACTGCATTCCGACATTCTTCCGGCGACGCAAAAAGCACAGCGGACCACTCTCCAGCGACCATGAATCCGCCGCAACTCGCTTCACCCGGGAACAGGACTACCTTTTCCTCCGCGGCGGCGTCCGCCGCGTACGCCCATTCACACGCACCTTGCGCATAAAAACAGACCGTGAGGTCCTTGCTTCCTTCGCACCGAACCTGGCCCATAGGGAGTCCGCACGCTTTGGCATCGGCTCTGTAGACCCAATAGCTCACGGGCGCGGCAAGGTAGAAACGCTCCCCTTTCTTGACTGCCCCGGGCGAAACCGCCGAAGCATCGCTTCCGAACAACACCCCGATCATCAGCCAGAGCGCCAGGCCCCAGAATCTCGCGTCCGGCATGGCGGCCTCTCTCGGGCTCGAGCCAGGGCGACCCGAAGAGCCGACGGGCTCGTGAACGCCTCCATGGGGAAAATTCCGCGTGGCGCAGAGGGACGAGCACGAATCAGCGGAGGAAAAAGTTTTCAAGCCCTTCGGGGAGAAGGCGGGCGAGAGCGCATCGAGCATCACAGGCATGTGAGTCGGTCCTGGCGCACCGGGAACGCGATGTTCAACATAGGCCCTGAGGCGCTCCTTGACCAGCCCGAATTACCCGCTTCTTCGGAAAGGAGGGGGAACGCGCCCTTAACCGTGTTCAGGATTTGAACATGCGCTGGAAGCCCGACGCGATTGCCCTATTCCCATGCCGCCTCGATTAGAATGCGAAGAGGAGAGTTTTCATGGACGCTCTCGCATTCATCTTGATCGTCACCGTCCACCTATGGATTGTTCTTCCGGCAACCGGCGGAAAGACGCCCTGGGACGTGCTCTTCATCGTCGGCGCCGTGTCGGTGGCCGCCATTTCTCTCGGGAGGAGACGCACGACGCGGCAGCAGATGGGGATAAAACTGGATGGATTGCTGAAGGAGTCGGCCATTTACCTGGGTGCGGCCGGCTTCTTCGCCGGCGTGGTGGTGCTCTGCTTTCGGGCCTCCCTCGAGCCGATGGAGCGAGGCTTTCCGGACCTCCGTCGAATCCCCTGGCATCTGACTTGGGCTTTTCTTCAGCAGTTCTGCCTGCTCGCTTTTCTACTCAACAGGCTTCGAGAGATCCTGCGCCAAAAAGCCTTGGCGGTTTCGGCGGCGGCAGGGATCTTCGCTTTTTTCCACCTGCCGAACCCGTTTCTCACTTTGTATACATTGGGTGGA